>JAFYOL010000025.1 GCA_017560205.1 Erysipelotrichaceae bacterium
CAAAATAGGTGAACTGGATTTTCTTTTTGGATGATATGGCAGTTAACAGGGTATCAATGGTATAAAGAATCTGTTCATTTGAACTCTTTGGATAATCGATATCAATGTTCAGAGTTTCTTTTTCATAACAGGTTGAAAATTTTAAAAGTTTTTCTTTTAACTGTTTTGTTTTCTTGGGTGTCAGAAAGCTTGATGCACTGATGGCATCCAGCATGACTTTTAATTCAACAGCGTCAAAAATACGTTCTGAAAGGACATATCCCATGGAGGGTGTTCTGACAAAGTCTACATCAATTCCAGCTTTAGACAGGCATTTGAAGTCATCATAGATGGCTTTTCTTTCACATGGATAGCCTTGAGCTTCCAATGTAGAAATAATAGTGGGCATGCTTAAAGGATGGTTCAAATCACTTTGTTTTATCAACAGCTGCAACAGTGCAAATATACGATTTTTAGAGTTTTCTTTTTTCATGATTCTATTTTATCACTGCACGATTTAAAGGACAATGAAATCTTGAGGATTGAATAAAATAGAATCAGTCAGTGAGGTGGATGAAATGAAAAAAGAAAGAGGATTTGTTGGATTGGGATTGGCATTGATTATCAATTATATGATGCATCAAATGTATGGGCCTGCGATTTATTTTGGTGTTGTTTTGTGTGGCTTGATGGTGTTCTATGGCAAAATGGATGTTGAAAAGATGATGAAACAGGCTGTTGTACGCTTTGTGCTGATTCTGATGATTTCACTTGCGATGGATTCTACATTGAGTTTTATACAGGGAATCAGTATTCTGGTGCTGTGTGCTGTCTGTGCTTTATGTTCTGTGCGTATTCAGAAAAGTTCTGTTTCATTTCTTGAGGGTATCAGCATGATCAACATGATTCTTTGCGGTTTTGTTTTCTGCGGTGTTGTGCTTCAGATGATCAGTCCATTTGTGCTGATGATGTTTGTGGCATTGTTTCAGCCAAGTGGTCTGCCTCTTGAGGTGGAAGGGATTCATTTTCCAAGCTTTAAACCTATGACAAAGTAAAAGGACGGTGTTACCGTCCTTAGTTCATTTTTGACATCAGATCACAGATCTGGTTGGCATATTCAACTGGATTGTCAATGCTTAATCCTTCAATCAGAAGAGCCTGATTGTACAGGATGTTTGTGTAGAGATTCAGTGTGGATTCATTGTCTTTGAGATTCTGCAGTGTTGCAAAGATTGGATGATTTGGATTGATTTCCAGAATGCGTGATGCCTTGATGCCGCTGGATTCAGGGTTCTGTGCCAGTACTTTTTCCATTTCAAGGGAAATACCTTCATCTGATACAAGACATACAGGATGTGTCTTTAAACGGCTTGAGATGCGTACATCTGCAACTGCACCACTTAATGCATCTTTCATGGAAGAAAGCAGATCTTTGTTTTCTTCTTTTTTCTTTTCCATTTCCTGTTTTTCTTCTTCACTATCCAGATTCAGATCACCCTGAGCAATTGATTTGAATTTCTTGCCTTCAAATTCCTGCAGTGAGAATGTCGCAAATTCATCCACTTCATCAGTAAAGTAAAGCACTTCATAACCTTTGTCTTTCAGACGTTCCATCTGAGGCAAAAGGTTAATCTGTTCAATCGACTGACCACATGCATAGTAAATCAGATCCTGACCTTCCTTCATGCGTTCAACATATTCATGAAGAGTAACATACTTGTCTTCAAAAGTTGATTTAAATAGAATCAGATTCTGCAATGTTTCTTTGTGTGCACCAAAATCTTCATAGACACCATATTTCAGCTGCAGACCAAAACTCTTATAGAATTCTTCATACTTTTCACGATCATTTTTCAATAGATCTTCAAGAGCACCTTTGATTTTCTTTTCAATGCTTTTGGCCATAGTTTTCATCTGACGGTCCTGCTGCAGAATTTCACGGGAGATGTTCAGGTTCAAATCATTGGAATCAATCAGACCCTTTACAAAACGGAAATAGTTTGGAAGCAGATCTTTGGCCTTGTCCATGATGAACACACCCTTGCAGTACAGCTGCAGACCTGGTTCATATTCAGAAGAATAGAAGTTGTAGGGTGCTTTTGATGGTACATACAACAGTGCATTGTAGCTGACATTTCCTTCCAGTGAATAATGAATTGTTTTTGCAGGTTCATCAAAACTGAAGAATTTATTGCGATAGAAGTCTTTGTATTCTTCTTCTGTTACATCTTTTTTGTTTCTTTTCCATAAAGGAATCATGGAATTGACAATCTGATGTTCCACTACAGTTTCATATTCATCAGAATCTTCTTTTTTATGACTTGTTTCCACCATCATACCGATTGGATAACGTACATAATCAGAATATTTCTTAATCAGCTGTTTCAATGTGTAGGTTTCCAGATATTCATCATAGTTTTCAGTATCTGTGTTGTCTTTTAAAGTCAGAATGATTTCAGTACCTGTTGTGAACTTGTCGCTCAATGAAATGGTATAGCCATCTTCACCTGTCGATTCCCAGCGATAGGCCTGAGTTTCATGCACTGATTTTGAATTTACTGTAATCATTTTCGCAACCATGAACGCAGAATAGAAGCCAACACCAAATTGTCCAATGATATCCACTTCCTTCGCTTCCTCCAGTTTCTTCTTGAATTCTAAAGATCCACTGTGAGCGATGGTTCCTAAATTGTGTTCAAGTTCATCCTGAGTCATACCGATACCAGTATCTGTTAAAATCAGTCTTCTGTTTTCTTTATCGATGGTCAGTTCAATTTTAAGTTCTTCTTTGTTGATACGATGAGCATCATCAGTAATTGAAAGATAATGTCTTTTATCCAACGCATCAGATGCATTAGAAATCAGTTCTCTTAAAAAGATCTCACGATTTGTATAAATTGAATTGATCATCAGATCTAAAAGTCGCTTAGATTCAGTTTTAAATTGTTTCTTTGCCATAAAAAGTCCTCCTTTAGCACTGTATTAGCACTCTTTAAGTGCGACTGCTAATATACTATAACGCTTATTATCATAAAATGCAACCAAGGTGCAGGAAATTATTCTGATTTACAACAAGATAGATTGAATGTAAAATTAATTCATTAAAGGAGGGACTAAAATGAAACGTTTTATTTTAAATGCGGTTTCTTTGTGGGTGCTTGATTTTCTGTTTTCTGGTGTAGTGATTTCTGATGCTGGAAGTCTGATTGTGCTGACTTTGATTCTGGCTTTGTGCAATAGCTTATTGAAGCCGATTCTGCAGTTTTTCTCTTTTCCTTTTACTTTGATGACACTTGGACTGTTTGGGCTTGTGGTCAATGGAATGGTTTTGATGATTGCGTTTAATCTGGTGTCAGGAGCTGCCATCAGTGGATTGTTTACTGCGATATTGGCATCAATTGTCTTGAGTTTTGTCAATGGTGCACTTACAGACTTGTTTAAAGAATAAGAAAAAAGCGGTTGAGTTTTACTCAGCCGCTTTTACATAGACTCCTAAGATTTCTCCAATGGTTTCAAGATGGAAATCCTGCAGAGGATAGATAGTCTTTGAATCCACCAGATAATTTTCATCACAAAGATGATGCTGATACAGTTTCTTGACAGTCAGAACCAGGTCAGCTTCTTCAATCACTGGTGCACCATCCAGTACAGTTGTATGATAGTTGACCTTTGCCAGTTTGTCTTCATCTTTACCTGATGCGGTTCCCAGATACATCAGGTTCTTTTTGTGTTCTGGACTGAAGAAGGCAACAGAGAAGACATCGCTGTTTTCCATTGTCTTGTAAGTGTGACGTTCAGGACGAACATATACAGTCACAACATTCTTGTTCCAGAGGTATCCCATCTGAAGCCAGTTGGCTGTCATGGCATTGACTTTGTCTGTATCATTTGTGACAATCAGTGCCCATTCATAATGAATTTTCTTGACCCAGTTTTCATTCAGGTCATCAATTTTAATTTTGTTGAACATAAAGAATCTCCTTTATCATTATTGTAAAAATGAGTTCAGTTTTTTTCAAGTGTTTTGAATTTTCTTTCCATCACAATCAGTTCAGATACAAACTGAAATCCATAGTGCTCAAGTGCAGTGATGAGTTCTGTGCGCTTTGGTGGAACTGAAATTGTCAACAAAGGAAGCTGTTCCATCTGAGTTCTTTGGATTGCGAATGGAATGCATTGATGAAGATTGCCGGAAAGATAGGCAATATACCATCCTCGATGTTTCAGCATACGGCATCCCAGTACAACAGTATTTGTGCCATCTGAATAGATCATATTATTTTTAATGAAATAATCAATCAGCTGTTCATTGGTGTGGAAGTAAGTGCGATTGATGCCAGTGAACTCATCCCATTTCTGATTCATGTCTTTCAATAATTCTTTAGCGATTTCTAAATCATGAATGCATTTGAAGGAATGATTTTGTGTGACTGTGATGCCTTGAAGAGGGAGTTTGTATTCCAGTTGTGCACAAGCCAGTTCAAAGCCATTTTTCTCTGCCAGTGCTCTGGATGCGATGTTTCTGCGTCCGGTAAACATGGCAACGGATGGTGCTGAAGTTTCTTCTGCCAGCTGCAGATAACGCTTGTAGATGGCATTTCCCGCCCCTTGATGTTGATAGTCCTGATGCACTCTTAAGATTTCCAGCCAGCCAGATCCATCAGGTAAAATACTGTATTGTCCCATTCCAACAGGGAAATCATTTTTCAGTGCTAAAATCATTTCTCCCTGATTCTGTTTCTGATCAAAATAGAACTCTTTGTTTTCTTCAAGATATCCATAACCGGAAATCGCGCTTTCTTCAATTTCCAGCATTCTTTTTAAATCAGAGATTGTCGCTTTACGGGTTTTCATTGCATCACTCCAGACAGCATCATTTTATCATTTTTCTGTATCTGAAAAAAGAAAAAGCCTTTTCAGGCTTCTCTGTTTATTTGATTTCTGTTTTCCAGAATCCGTGCAGGTTGCAGTATTCGTATGCAGCGACTGCCTCATCGCCATCTTCCAGTGTGAAGAGTGCTTCTGGTTTATCTGTATGGTTCAAATGTACTCTGTACCATCCTTTTTTTGTCTCAAGCACGATCCAGCTGATCAGATGAGCTTCTGTCATAGGGTGTTCAACGCTTCCTACCACAACTTTGACTTTGTTTCCTTCAACTGTTACAACAGGAAGATGTTTTTCATGTGCACCATCTGTTGTGTTAGGAACCATTTCTTTCATTGGTTTGCCGCAGCAGAAGACAGGGACTTTAGCGTCTTCAACTTTCTGAATAATGTTGCCGCAAGTTTCGCAGATGTAGAATTTATTTGTCATATGTTTTCCTCCTGAGTGATCTCTTTGTTTATGGCTTTATTATATGCAATGAATTGAAATGATGCCACTGATATGCTCAGAACTTGTGTGAATATGGTGGCGCATATGTAACAAAGAACGAACCCCTGATTATCTTAAAAGATTGGTTTGTATTTAAAGTGATCTATGAACGAGTATAAAATATGGTCAGAATACATAAGGTGTTTACTTTTCTGTATAGTTTGAACCATAATTCCAACTGTACACAAAAAACCTAAATAGTTGGAAATATAATTCCAACTATTTACAAAAAAGTCTGATTTGTTATAATGGTTTTGGAGGCGATAAAGGAATGTTAATCAATAGACCAGATTATTTAAGATTTCTGCATGATTGGAAAAACAAACAAATTATTAAAGTGATTTCTGGTATTCGTAGATCAGGTAAGTCAACTCTTTTTGAAATGTTTGTTTCTGACTTGAAAGCACAAGGAATTCATGATGAACAGATTATTCAAATTAATTTTGAAGATGTTGAATATGAAGAATTTCAAGATTACAAAAATTTATACAATTATGTCAAATCTAGATTAGTTCCTGGAAAGATGACTTACATCTTTCTTGATGAAATTCAGCATGTAGCAGATTATCAGAAAGCTGTGGATGCGCTATTTATCAAAGAGAATACTGATGTTTACATTACAGGCTCTAATGCTTATTTTATGTCAGGTGAATTGGCTACTCTGTTATCAGGAAGATATGTGGAATTAAAAATACTGCCCTTATCTTTCAAGGAATATTGTAGTGCTTTTGACGTAAGTAAAACAAAAGAAGAACTTTATCGTGATTATCTGTATAATAGTTCTTTTCCTTATACAGTAGGATTGCAAGGTAGACGAAATATTCATGCATATTTAGATGGTATTTATAATACAGTTGTTTTGAATGATATTGTTACAAGAAAAAAAGTTCAAGATCCATCAATGTTGAAAAGTGTCATTAAATTCATGTTTGATAACATTGGCAATCTTTGTACAATCAAAAAAATATCTGATTCAATGA
This sequence comes from Erysipelotrichaceae bacterium, assembly GCA_017560205.1. Classification (GTDB taxonomy): domain Bacteria; phylum Bacillota_I; class Bacilli_A; order Erysipelotrichales; family Erysipelotrichaceae; genus RGIG1896. Next base: position 6,334 of record JAFYOL010000025.1, read on the forward strand.
CAAGTTCAGGAAGAAAGATATCTAATCATACTGTTGAAAATTACATAGAAGGCATTACTGAAAGTCTATTGATGTATCGAGTTGGTCGATATGATATTAGAGGAAAAGGATATCTACAGCTTAATGAGAAATACTATTTGGCGGATATTGGTTTGCGATATTATTTGTTAGGGACGCGAGATGTAGATCAAGGCAGAATTCTTGAAAACATAGTTTATCTAGAACTATGTCGCAGAGGTTATGAAGTATATGTAGGCAAGATCGGTACAACCGAAGTTGATTTTGTTGCAATAGGTGAAGATGGCAAAATTGAATATTATCAAGTTTCACTTTCTGTGAGAGATGAAAATACATTAGAACGTGAACTTCGACCACTTAATGATATTAGTGATCACCACCCAAAATATCTTTTAACTTTGGATAATGATCCACCTAATTTCCATAATGGTATAGAACAAGTATATGTTTTAGATTGGCTTTTAAAGTAAGAATATAAACTTTGATAATGAATGGAATCTATAAAATGAAAAATGCCGGAATTTCCGGCATTTTCTATACAGTACATGTTGAAATTAAATTTATTGGTGGAGCTGATCGGACTCGAACCGACTACCTTTACACTGCCAGCGCTCTTTTAGGTGAGCTACAACCCCATGTGCACTTACTATACAGCAGTGCAGTCCTGTTTTCAAGAAAAAAGAAGATGCGGGCATCTTCTTAAAGAATGGATTCAAGATAGGTTTTGACTTCTGCAAGAGTTCCTTTGAACAGACATTCAATGGAATCTGCATCACCTTTTACAGTGTCTGTGACCAGAATCATTGGAATACCGACCAATGTAGCAGCAAAGTCTTCTTTTGCGTCATTTCCAATCATAATGACTTCTTCTGGCTGAAGTTTGCATTTTTCAAGAATTTCCTTGTAATACAAAGGATTTGGCTTGCATGCATGAGAATCTTCATAGGTCGTGATCAGTTCAAAGTCTTCAATGTCTAAACCTGCCCACTTTGTACGCTGATAGGTCGCCATATGAGGGAAAACAGGATTTGTAGCCAGAACTGTACGAATGTTTTTTTCTTTGCACAGATCAATGATTTCCTTTGCGACAGGAGTAAATCCACATGCCTGTTTTGCGTGAATGAAATCGTTGGCATAATATTCATTGAACATAGGAACAAATGGCTCATGATACTTGCCCATGTAACCATCAAATGCTTCCCAGAAAACTTCTTCATTGGTTCTTTCACCAGTGTTTTTAAACATGGCTTTAAGACCTAAAAGAATACCGTTAGGCAGTTTTTCTGCAGAAAGCTCAGATCCTACAAATTTCTTGGCCATATTGCCAATATAGAATTTAACAAACAGATCTTCATCCATTAGGAGAAGAGTACCGTCCAAGTCGAAGAAAATAGCTTTTACCATAGTGAACCTCATTTTTTAATTGTGTTAAGAGCTTTAGTCAGAGAAGAAATAAAGATTGTCCCTAAGGCCAAAGAGCCTGCACTGGCTAAAGAAGAAAGACCGATTTGAACAGCATTGTCCAGATTGCCCTGAATAACAGCCAGCATCGTACGATACATACCGCCTCCTGGAACCAGGATAATCAAAGCACAGACAATAAATAAAGTAACAGGAGCTTTTAATCTGCGGGCAAGAATTTCACCGTAGATTGTAAAAGCAGCTGAAGCAGTAAACATCGCAAGCGGTTCACCCAGATTTGCGTTCAGGCACAAACTGTAAATGACATAACCTAAAGCACCGCCAAATGCGGCTGCAATCAGTTTTTCACCGCGGATATTGAACATGACCCCAAACCCAAGTGTTGCGATAAATGCACCCAATACAGGAAGAATCATCCGATAATCCCTCCCATCCAGATCCAAATCATCATGCCGGTCCCATTTCCAAGGGCAACAGCAACCGCAATCAGAAGTGCTTCAGCACCACGGGCAAGACCTGAAATCAAATCACCGGCAATGCTGTCACGAACTGCGTTGGTAATCGCAAGTCCTGGCACCAGCAGCATGAGTGTACCAATGATGACAGTATCTGTAGAAACAACAAGGTGAAACAAAGAAGCGCTGAATGCCAGAAATGTCAAGGTTGCAGATGAAATCGTAACAGAGAAGAAAGAATTAATCTGCATTTTATTCAATGTCTTATCCAGTATACGAACAAGAATACCTAAAATAAAAGCGACCAGTGCATCAGTGATGACACCGCCAAAAACCAGGACAAACCCAAAGGCGCTTAATCCTGCAAAAAGAAGGTCAGTGATATTGGAATAAGGTGTCTCATTGATGATTTCATTCAGTTTCTTTTCAAATTCATGTTCATCCAGTGTACTTGCATCACGGGATAACTGATTCAGACGATCAACTTTATGAAGGTTTGTGGAGCGCTGTGGAATACGAGCAATCTTAGTGTAGCTCTTTCCATCCATCATGGCAGTTACATAAATACCTGTAGGAAGACAGATGCTTTCAGCTTCTTCCATGTGCAGACTTCTGCAGATTCTGCAGATGGTATCTTCAACACGATAAGTCTCAGCACCGCTTTCCAGAAGAGCTTTTCCAGTACGTGTCGCTAAAGTTAAGATTTTATCGGGATTTGCCACAAGAATCACTCCTTTAACTTTATTATTATATCATTCACGTCATAAAAAAAGAAGAATTCTCCTGTGAGAATTCTTCACTGAACTTATTTTTCCGTGATTTCAACTTTGACCATTCTGTCGCCATTGCGCATGTTGCGAACAGCACCCATGTTGTCAGTCACCATACCGAAAACAGTATGTACACCATCCAGATGAGGCTGTGGATCATGAACGATGAAGAACTGGCAGCAGCCTGTGTTTCTTCCTCTGTGAGCCATAGACAGAGCACCTGGTACATGGCGATGTGGATTTCCCTTTGTTTCACATGGGATAGTATAACCTAAATCACCAGCACCTGTTCCATAAGGGCATCCACCCTGAGAAACGAAGTGAGGAATAACACGATGGAAAGTCTTTCCATTGTAGTAACCTTTTTCAATCAGTGTAACAAAGTTTTCAACTGTAATTGGTGCAGATTCTGGATACAGATCAAATGGAATTTCAGCACCATTTTCCATTGTGATTTTACCTTTAATAATTTTCATAGTTTTGTCTCCTTATCGTTGATATTATAGCTTAAGTTGAAGTGTAACTTCAAGAATCTATGATATAATAAGGAACACAAAGAGGTGCACTTATGAATTATCGTTGTCCAGTCTGTCAGAAAACATTGAAATTAAAAGAAAGAACACTAGTCTGTGACAACAGACATTCTTTTGATCTGGCTAAATCCGGTTATGTGAATCTGTGCCGTAATTTTAAGCCGACTCAAGGTGACAACAAGGAAATGGTTCAGTCCAGAACTGCATTCCTTGAAAAGGGATATTATCACGCTTTGGCAGATGAAATGGTCAAAATTGTATCGGAAATGAATCCTGCAGTGCTTTTTGATTGTGCCTGTGGACAGGGTTATTACACAAGACAGATGAAGGAAGCAACAACAGGGGAAGTGCACGCTTTTGATATGTCCAGAGAAGCAATTCTGCACGCATCAAAGAAGGATAAGGCTTCTTCTTATGTGATTGCATCAATTTTTGATCTGCCTGCATTCAATCAAAGTGTCGATTGCATCACAGTCTTGTTTGCACCGACGGCAACTGAAGAATTTCATCGTGTATTAAAACAGGATGGTGTTTTGATTACAGTAGGGCCAGGTGAAGATCATCTGTTTGAATTGAAAGCTGCAGTTTATGATCAGCCTTATAAAAATGATGATACTCCAGCTGTACTGGATGGTTTTAAGCTGGTGGAACAGCGTTTTGTGGAGGATGAAATTCTCGTAGAATGCAATGAAGATATTCAGGCTTTGTTTATGATGACACCTTATACTTATAAAACTTCTGAAAAGGACATGCAGAAATTAAGAGCTTTGAACACACTGAAAACACGTGTTCATTTCTCAATTTGTGTTTATAAGAAAAAATAAAAAAGTTTGAAAAAATATTTAAAAAAGTGTTGACATAAATAATGTGGTCTGGTATTATAACTAAGCGCTGAAGAGCGCAAGACAAACGTGGAGGTTTAGCTCAGTTGGGAGAGCATCTGCCTTACAAGCAGAGGGTCAGCGGTTCGAGCCCGTTAACCTCCACCATTTGCCGGCTTAGCTCAACTGGTAGAGCAACTGATTTGTAATCAGTAGGTTGTGGGTTCAAGTCCTATAGCCGGCACCATGTGTATGGAGAGGTAGCGAAGTGGCTAAACGCGGTTGACTGTAACTCAATTCCTTCGGGTTCGGCAGTTCGAATCTGCCCCTCTCCACCACTTTTTATTTATAAGGGCCGGGCAGAGCAATTGATACTTATTGGGGTGTAGCCAAGCGGTAAGGCATCAGACTTTGACTCTGACATTCCCTGGTTCGAATCCAGGTACCCCAGCCAACTCTAGATGTCCCGGTAGCTCAGGCGGTAGAGCAACTGACTTTTAATCAGTGGGTCGAAGGTTCGATTCCTTTCCGGGACACCACTTCTTATTAAAATTAAATATGCGGGTGTAGTTCAATGGTAGAACTTCAGCCTTCCAAGCTGACTACGTGAGTTCGATTCTCATCACCCGCTCCAATTACCATGTGGAGGTTTAGCTCAGTTGGGAGAGCATCTGCCTTACAAGCAGAGGGTCAGCGGTTCGAGCCCGTTAACCTCCACCATTTATTTGCCGGCTTAGCTCAACTGGTAGAGCAACTGATTTGTAATCAGTAGGTTGTGGGTTCAAGTCCTATAGCCGGCACCACTTAATTGCGGGTGTAGTTCAATGGTAGAACTTCAGCCTTCCAAGCTGACTACGTGAGTTCGATTCTCATCACCCGCTCCATAAAAATTTACGCTGCTGTATGGCAGTTTTTTTTGTGCTTTGATAAGATAGAAGTATGAAAAGTAAAAGAGTGTTTATTCAAGAAATTGTATATTTAGCACTTCCTGCAGGGTTTCAACAAGTGATTAATCTGCTTGTAACGTTGATTGATAATCTCATGATTGGGACATTAGGTGAAGCGAGTATTTCTGCTGTGTCGATCTGTGGTACTTTCATGTGGCTTGTGATTACATTTACCAGTGGACTTGCGGGTGGTGCAGTGATTATAGCGGCTCAGGATTATGGCAACAACAATCTTAGTCGTATTAAAAAGCTGATGTCTGTGGTCATGACAATCAGTTTTGGGATTGGTCTTATCTTTTTTGCGTTGACGACGATGTTTCCTCAACAGATTCTTAAAATCTACAGCAATGTAGATTCAATCCTTGCACCGGGTACAGGATATCTGAATTATATCAAGTACAGTTTTCCGATTTTATCTTTAAGTACGGGTATTATCATTATGCTTCGTGGTGTACGTTCAGTTAAAGTAGGATTGTATTCTACTATGGTGACTTGCGGATTCAACGTATTTTTGAACTGGGTGTTTATCTTTGGACATCTTGGTGCTCCTGCAATGGGTGCATCAGGTGCTGCTTTGGCAACAACATTGAGTTATTTTATTCAGTTGATTGTGGTTTTGTGTTATTTGTTTGTGTTTGAGAAAAATCTTCAGTTTAAAATCCATGAATTTCGTCCTTGGATTAACAAAGATCTGTTTATCAAATTCATGCAGGTTTCATTGCCTCTGTTGGTGATTGACTTGATGTACAACTTTTCAAGTTCTGCACAGACGATGATTACTGGGCGTATTTCTGAGAATTATGTTACAGCCAATTCAATCGTGCATATGGCATGGCAGATTCCTCATGTGTTTGGGCAAGGTGTTGCCATGGCTGCAAGTATCATTATAGGTAATGCGATTGGTGCTAAAAATATTGAGGGTGCCAAGCAGGACAGCAGACGTTTTGTGGTGCTGAGTTTGATGTTTGGCCTGTTTATGGCAGTTTCACTTCAGTTTATCCTGCCAGTTCTGATTAATTTCTATCATGTCAGTGATGCAACGAAAGTTCTTGCCAGAGAAATGGGATATGCGGCATCTATCGTGGTCTTCTTTATGACAATGTGCAACATTCTGTCCAACGGAGTTATCAAAAGCGGAGGATACACAGATCGTCTTCTGAAAATCGATGCTGTCTCAATCTGGCTGGTAGCGATTCCTCTTGGATTTGTTGGGGCATTTGTGCTGAACTGGAGTGCTCCTGTACTTTATCTTGTCTTAAGAAGCGGAAATATCATTAAGGCATTCTGGTCTTTGTCTGTGTTGAAAAAAGGCAACTGGATCAAAGATTTAACCTAGAAGGTGGACAATATGAAAGCAGTATTTTTTGATTTGGATGGTACGCTTTTGAATTCAGAAAAGAAAATTTCTGAATGTTCAAAAGAAGCGTTAATAAAATGCCGAGAAAATGGAACTCAGGTCTATATCGCAACAGCTCGACCTAGAACATTGCACAAGATGCTTCCTGAATGGACATTGGAAACATTTGATCTGTTTGATGGGGGTATCTATTGCAACGGGGCGTGTCGAGTGATTCATGGTGCAGCAGATTATACATTTATAGATTCTGATGCAGTTCATCAAGTGATTCAAACTGTTGATTCCTATCCGGATATTCATCTTGTTCTGCAGATGAAAGATGAAGTGCATGCGTTTAATTATGAATTTGATGAAACTCACATTGAAGAATGGGGGCTGCAGGAACGTAAAATCGTGGAACTGGACGAATCCTGTGAACATCAGACAGTTAAAATCATGATTTATACACACAACATGGTCAATCGTGTAGGACAGCTTCCAATTGAATTGTATGAAGAACTGAAAGATAAGATTTCAGATAAGGCGAATCTTTATCTGACGGATTTTGGTGAAGTCATCATGGTTGTCCCTAATCAGATTTCCAAGTATTCTGCGATTGTTGAAGTGTGTGAAAAAGAAGGTTTTAAACTGGATGAAATTGCCGTCTTTGGTGATGATATGAATGACATGGAAATGCTGAGTTCAATTCAGCACAGCATTGCGATGGGCAATGGTGTAGATGAAGTGAAGTGTGTGGCAAGTCATGTGACTCTCTCCAATGATGATGAAGGTATTGTCTACGGATTAAAAGAAATATTAAAGGTTATTTAAAAAGGTTATCGAATGATAACCTTTATTTTGTGTAGTAGTTATAAACTAAGCGTCCAATCTTGCCTGCAAGTGCACGGTTGCCATCAATATCCTGACAATCCCAGGCAGAAACACCAAAATAGAAACTGATATCACCTAGTGTCATGATACCGCAGTCATGAACCAGATAGTCGAGTCCTCCTGTTTTATGGGCAAATGGAGTTCTGTATGGAATGTATCGCATAATCAAATCTTTTGCCCTCTGGTTGTATAGAATATCCATAGCTTTATCACAGAGTTCATCGTTGAGAATTTCATGGTTGAACAGTTTCACATAGATGGACATCTGGTCCTGATGAGAGGTGTAGTTGTTTTTACCGCTTTTTACTGCTTCAAAGTCCAGCATGATGCGTTCTACTTTGGTTTTGTTTAAATGGAGTTCATTTTTAATGTAATCATTGATTTTGTCCATGGTTAAGACACGAATCAGTACATTGGTAGCTGTATTATCCGATGAAATGATCATCCAGCTGATCAGCTCTTCTAAAGAATATTGGTCAGGTCCATGTTCAAAGACTTCTGTATCAGAGAGAATGTCTTCTTTTTCAACTTGAATCATCTGATCAAGTTTCATGTTGCCTTGATGTACTTCTTCAAGTGCACAGCACATGATTGGGACTTTGATGGTAGATGCAGATACCATCTGAAGATCACTGTCTTTTTCAAAGACAGGAGTGTCCTGATTTAAGATATGAATTAAAACTGAGGTCTTGTCTTGTGTTTCGCTGAGAATCTGATTGATTTGAGAAATAAGCTGTTTCATAAGCGTCTCCTTGAATTATGTTTATTATAACGCAACTGATGAAATGTGTTAAGTTTTGGGAAGGGTTCAAAGTGATTCTTTTTTTACAGGGATAGTGATATAATAAGTACACTGAATCAGAAAGGATGAATTTGATGTTTCAGGTATTTAATCAACATGCTTTGACACGTAATCAGAGATTTTTGCGTGCTTTGTTTTTTGGGACATTGGCTTCCATTGGATTGTGTATTGCGTATGGCTTGATTTCAAGTCTTTTAAGTATTGAGTTTTCATATGCTTTTGTAGGGATTGGTTATCTGATTGGGATGACAATTCAGAAAATGGGCAGAGGGGTGCAGGTGAAGTTTTCAGTTCTGGCTGCTGTGTTGGCTGTACTGACTTTTGTGTTTGCGGACCTGATTGCCTGGTTTGGATTTGGAGTGTTTTCATCACCTGAATATTTTGTGTTTGGTCTGAAGGCCTGGGGAAGTCTTATGCTGGATTTTTCATCAGGGGGTATTTCAGGTTTGATTTCACTGCTTTTCCGTGGTTTTGGTGTGATTGCAGCGTACCAGAGTGCGCGTATTGTATAGGTGAACTATGTATCGTAACAGTTGGATAGAAATTGATGTAGATGCGTTAAGAGACAATGTGAAGACATTGAAGGCGCAGACACAGAAGAAGTTTATTGCGGTTATTAAGGCTAATGGCTATGGCAATGGGGATGTAGCGATTGCGAAAGTATGTGTTGAATCTGGCGCTGATATGCTGGCAGTTTCATCACTTGATGAAGCATTGTCAATTCGTCATGCCGGAATTGATGCAGAACTTCTGATTTTAGGTTATGTAGATCCAATGCATTTAGGGGTCTGTGTGAATGAGAATATTACAGTGACTGCTGTGTCTTTGGATTGGGTCAAGATGGCACTTCAGCAGGAGTGTTCTGGACTTAAAGTGCATCTTAAAGTGGATACAGGAATGAATCGTATTGGATTTAAGAGTGCACAGGAATTAAAACAGGGGATTGAACTGTTGAAGAAGGGTCATGTTCAGATGAGTGGTATTTTTACTCATTTTGCATGTTCTGATGATGCAGAACATCTGATGACAGATTGTCAGATGGAACTGTTTAAGCGAATTGCAACTTCCTTGAATCATGAGTTTGAATGGATTCATTGCAGCAACTCAGATGCAACTGTAAGTTATCAGGAGTCTTTCAGCAATGCAGTGCGTTGTGGTCTGGCTATGTTTGGGACAACGTCATATAAGACAGAATTGAAGCCTGTGATGTCTTTGTACACAAAGATTATTCATGTCAAGAAAGTACCTGCAGGACAGACTGTGGGTTATGGTGCAACCTACACCACGAAGGAAGATGAAATCATTGCGACTGTACCTATCGGATATGCAGATGGCTGGATTAGAAAACATCAGGGCAGAAAAGCGTATGTGAATGGTCATGAAGCGGAGTTTGTAGGTCGTATCTGTATGGATCAGGCAATGCTTCGTTTAAAACATTGGGAAGATGTTGGAACTGTGGTTGAATTGATTGGAGATCACATTTCACTGTGTCGTGTAGCACAGGAACTTGAGACAATTCCTTATGAAGTCATGACTTTATTGTCTGACCGTCTGACGAAGGTTTATAAGCGTTCAGGAAGCTATTCAGATGCCTTTACGCCTCGTTTTGAAAAGGTAGAAGAGCTGGATGTCTAGATGTATTTCTATGGATTGTGTAGTTGGAACATTGTATCTGTGTGAAACAGAGGGGTCAATTACACATATTACAAAAAAAACAATGCCTGTGACTGAAAGCAGCGAGGTGTTGGAAAAGTGCAGGAAACAGCTGATGGAGTATTTTAATCATCAGCGTAAACAATTCGATCTTCCGTTGTCATTATGTGGAACAGAGTTTCAAAAAGCAGTGTGGTCAGCTATGCAGAAGATTGAGTATGGAGCATGTGTGAGTTATAAAAAGCTCGCTGAAATGGCAGGTTATCCAGGTGCTGTGCGTGCAGCAGGGACAGCCTGCGGTATAAATCCTATAGCGATTGTAATACCGTGTCATCGTGTGATTAAGGCAGATGGCAGTACGGGCAATTATGCGTGGGGATCAGAAATGAAACAGATTCTGATTGATTTGGAAAAAGGAGAATAAATTATGATGACTTGGTTGCAGACCATCATTTATGGAATCATTCAGGGGATTACAGAATGGCTTCCAATCAGTTCAACAGGGCATCTGCTTCTGGCGGATGAACTGATGCAGATGCAGGTGTTTGAGAATCCTGTACTGAATCAGGAGTTTTTAAATATGTTTTTCGTGGTGATTCAGTTTGGATCTATTCTGGCAGTATGCCTTTTGTATTTTCATAAACTGAATCCATTTTCACCTAAGAAAAATAAAACAGAAAAGAAAGATACACTTGCGCTGTGGGGCAAAGTGATTGTAGGATGTATTCCTGCAGGGATTGCCGGAATTCTGCTGGATGATGTGATTGATGCGTATCTGCATGGTCCAGTTGTGATTGCGATCATGTTGATTGTGTATGGTGTTCTGTTTCTTGTGATTGAAAATCAGAAGCGCAATGCGAAAGTCACTTCTTTTGCGGTGATGAGTTTCAAGACAGCTTTACTGATTGGATGCTGCCAGATGCTAGCATTGATTCCAGGGACATCTCGTTCAGGGGCAACAATTTTAGGGGCTGTATTGATTGGATGTTCACGTGAAATCGCTGCAGAGTTTTCATTCTTCCTGGCTGTTCCTGTGATGGCAGGTGCATCTTTGTTGAAAGTGTTAAAGATGTTTAAAGCTGGTGTTGTGATGAATGCGCTGGGCTGGGGTGTTTTAGGTTTAGGTACTCTGGTTTCTTTTGTGGTTTCTGTTCTGGCAATTCGATTCTTGATGAGCTATATTCGCAAGAATGATTTCAAGGTCTTTGGAGTTTATCGTATTGTCTTAGGTCTGATTATTTTGGCTGTGATGTTGTTTTAGGGGGATTGTATGAATCCGATTCTTGTTTTTGTTGAAGGGGTTCTGTCTTTTTTCTCACCGTGTATTTTGCCATTGCTTCCAATCTATATGGGGTATTTGTCTTCAAATGCAAAAACGGTGGATGAAAATGGTCACATTGTCTATCGCAGAAGTTCAGTCTTGAAGTATACCATATGGTTTATTTTAGGTGTTTCATATACGTTCTTTCTGATGGCTTTTGCGGTAGCTAGTGCACGTAATGTGTTTGAAGCATATCATGCGGAAATTACTTTGTTTGGGTCAGCTGTTGTCCTTTTGATGGGTTTGATTCAACTGGATGTGATTCGCATTCCATTTTTAATGCAGGATCATTCTTTGATGCATAAGCTGAACCTGACTAAAATGAATGGTTTGACTGCCTTTTTGATGGGGTTTCTGTTCAGTTTTTCATGGACTCCATGCATTGGTCCATATTTGACTTCCATTGTGATTATGGCAGCCAGCAGTGCTGATTCGCTGCAGGGAATCTTGTTGATTGGATGGTATGCGATTGGTTTTCTTGTGCCATTTCTGTGCTTAGGATTGTTTACTGCAGAAATGCTGCGTTTCTTTAAACAGAAACAAAGAGTATTTCAGTGGGCCATCAAGCTGGGTGGCATTATCCTGATTGTGATGGGCTGCTGGATGGGGATGCAGGCGATCAATGAATTGAAAAATGGTCAGGTAGTAGGTTCATCTTCACTTTCCTATGAAGAAAGAGAACTGAAGAATGAACAGGATTTCATTCTTTATGATCAGTATGGTGCGATTCATCAGTTATCAGATTATGAAGGCAAGACTGTTGTGATCACATTTGGGGCAACCTGGTGCACATATTGTGTAATGGAAATGGATATGCTCAAAGAGACTTGGCAGGATGATCCAGATGTCGTGCATCTGATTGTCATGCAGCCAGGTGGTGAGGACATCAGCAAGGAAGAAATGATTGCCTGGGCTGCGGAACGAGGGTATGAATTCCCAGTTCTGTTTGATGAAGATGCTTCTGTCTTCTACAAATATGGTGTCAGCGGACTTCCTACAAATTACTTTGTTTTTTCGACGGGTGAAATCCATGGCTATGTACCTGGTTATATGAATGCTGATCAGATGAAAGAAATTATTGATAGGACAAAAGCAGGACCTCAGTAGAGGTCCTTTAATTTGTGAAAATGGTCACGTGTACTGATTAAAAGATTGTATTGACTATAAGAGAGTGTTATAATTATATAGCTAATAGGAGGATAAATTCATGGCAAAAAGAACTGTAAAAGACCTTGATGTCAGAGGAAAAAAAGTAATTGTACGCGTTGACTTCAACGTACCTCTGAAAGATGGGAAAATCACAAATGACAACCGTATTCAGGCTGCATTACCAACAATCAACTACTTGATTGAAAACGGAGCACGTATCATCCTGATGTCACACCTTGGTAAGATCGATCACAAGGATCCTGAAAAGAAGGAAGCTGGCATGAAGAAGAACAACATGGCTCCAGTTGCAGTAAGACTGGCTGAAGTTGTTGATACAAAGGTAACATTCGTACCTGTAACTCGTGGTCCTGAACTGGAAGAAGCTGTTGCAGCTTTGAATGATGGTGAAATCGTACTGATTCAGAACACTCGTTACGAAAAGGGTGAAAGCAAGAACGATCCAGAACTGGCTGCTTACTGGGCAAGCCTGGCAGATATGTTCGTATCTGATGCATTCGGTTCTGTACACAGAGCTCATGCTTCAACTGTAGGTGTAGCTGAAAGACTGCCAAACGCATGCGGTTTCCTCGTTCAGAAGGAAGTTGAAATGCTGGGTAAGGCTGTAGATACTCCAGAACGTCCATTCGTTGCGATTATCGGTGGTGCTAAAGTATCTGATAAGATCGCTGTAATCGATAACCTGCTGAAGAAGGCTGACAAAGTCATCATCGGTGGTGGTATGGCTTACACATTCATGAAGGCTCAGGGTGGAGAAATTGGTACTTCTCTGCTGGAAGCTGATCGTGTTGAACTGGCTAAGGAATATCTGGAAAAGGCTGGCGATCAGATTGTTCTGCCTGTAGATAACGTATGTGCAGACAAGTTCGCTGAAGATGCAAACACTCAGGTTTGCAAGTCTGGTCAGATTCCTGAAGGTTGGATGGGTCTGGACATCGGTCCTGAAACAATCGAACTGTTCAGAAAGACTCTGGAAGGCGCTAAGACTGTTGTATGGAACGGTCCAATGGGCGTATTCGAAATGGCTCCATTTGCAGTTGGTACAAACGAAGTGTGCAAGGCTATTTCTGAACTGCCGGGTGCTACAACTGTAATCGGTGGTGGTGACTCTGCTGCTGCTGCAATTCAGCTGGGTTACAAGGAAAAGTTCTCTCACATCTCTACAGGTGGCGGAGCTTCTCTGGAATACATGGAAGGTAAAGAACTGCCAGGTATCGCAGTCATCGGTGACAAATAATGAGAAAGCCTATTATTGTTGGAAACTGGAAAATGAATAAAACTTGTGCTGAAACAGTTGCTTTCATCGAAGCAATTGAACCAGTACTGCATGATGGCGCTACATTTGGTGTAGGCGCTCCATTCACTGCGCTGAAGGATGCTTGTGCAACTGCTAAGAATCTGGTGATCGCAGCTGAAAACTGCCATTACAAAGACAATGGTGCATACACTGGTGAAGTATCAGTGCCTATGCTGGAAGAACTGGGTGTAACTCACGTTATTATCGGTCATTCAGAACGTCGTCAGATGTTTGGTGAAAACGATGAAGAGCTCAACCTGAAGGCAAAGAGACTGTTTGCAGCTGGTATGACTCCAATCTTCTGTATTGGTGAAACAGAAGCTCAGTATGATGCTGGTGAAACTGAAAACGTAATCCGCACTCAGCTGGCTGCTGGTCTGAAGGATCTGTGCCCTAAGTGTGTATCTAAGATGGTTATCGCTTATGAACCAATCTGGGCTATCGGTACAGGTAAGTCAGCAACTAAGGAAATCGCTCAGAACTGCTGCGCAATCGTACGTGACCAGGTTCGTGTTATGTATGGTGAAGAAGCTGCTAATGCAGTACGCGTTCAGTACGGTGGATCTGTAAAGCCTGAAAACATCAAGGAATACATGGCTTGCGAAGACATCGATGGTGCTCTGATCGGTGGAGCTTCTCTGAAAGTTGATTCATTCACTCAGATTATTGAAGCTGTTAAATAAATCGACAAATTTCTTTCAACTCATTGGCTATGATACTGATGAGGGGGGATTTGAATGATTTTTGATTCAAACAACATGAAAGATGTGATGATTTATCTTCAAAGCTATCTTCCATGGTGTCTGATTCTAACAGGTTTCCTGATTAGAAAAATTCAAGTTCACAAAACAAGGTGACCAGAAATGGTCACCTTTTTCTATGGTTGAAAAAAGGTTTGTCTAAGACAAACCTTATCTTTCCAGAATTGTATTCATGATTTCGAGCATTCTTTCTTCAGTTTCTGCTCTGAAAATGAATGTGTGATCTCCCATTGCTGCAGCAAGCACTTCAGGAACATCCAGATCCATCATGATATGTTCATGGAACATTTCACGAATCTGATCATAGTTGTACTTATAGTGATTTTCTTTCTTTCTGCCTGCATAGCCGACAGAATATTTGCGTTCATATTTTCTTGTAGTTGTGTCTGTTACCAGCATTTCTGCCCACATATCATAGACATCGACATCACAAGCCCAGTTCAGCATATCTGGCATATAAGCACCAGGAGCTCTCATGTTGACCTCAAGGCCAAGCAGATCGCCTTTTTTACCAAGTCCTGGTTTATCTTCATCCAGACGGAAGAATTCAAAATGGAAATAACGTGAACGTGTATCGAAAGCTTCAACAGTACGCTTACCTACTTCATACAGGTCCATACCTTCAATTTTCTGTGAATGGAACAAGGCATCTGCAGCTTCATTCACTGTATCCATAATCGAAACCATCATTTTATGACTTGAACAAATCAGAATTTCCTTCTTTGAGTTTGTGATACCATCAAATGTTTCAACATGACCTGGTACAAATTCTTCCATGACAAACTGTACATCAGGTTTTGTCATATAGAAGAAGTCAAATTCTTCTTTGTTTCTCAGTTTATATGTAGCAATCGCTCCAACACCATTGTCTGGTTTTACGACAACTGGATAACCAACTTCATTTAAAAATTCAAGACATCCATCATAGTCATTGACCATATGATAACGACATGCCTTAATACCTGCTTTTTCATAAACAGCTTTCATCTTTGACTTGTATTTCATGCAAGCCATATCAGAAATCTTAGTGCCTGTTGTAACATTGAACTCTTCACGAAGCGCTGCTTCTGTTTCCAGCCAGTATTCATTTTCTGATTCAATCCAGTCAATCTTTCCGTATTTATAAGCGAAGAAAGCTACCGCACGGTATACTTCATCAAAGTCTTCCAGAGAGTTGACTTTATAGTACTCTGTTAAAGATTGTTTGCATTCGTCAGAGATAAAATCATATGAAGCATCACCGATACCGAGGACGTTGACACCTCTTTTTTTCAGTCGATCACAGAAATTCCAGTAGTAAAGAGGAAAGTGTGGTGAAATAAAAATAACGTTCATGGTGATTCTCCTATCTTATTTTGTTTATTATATCACAATCAAAAGAAAAATGCGCTGTTTAGCGCATTTCATCTTTTTTAATCAGAAGTCTTACTGCATCACATGCGGTCTGGATTGTTTCATTCATGTCTTTCCAGTTCATGATCGCTGATGCACGTTTACCACGGATGCTGCAGATGACAAACAGTGCTGCACATTCCATTTCTGAGCAGACAACATTGCCTCTCTGCCATGCTTTCCATCTCATCTTCAGTTGATCAGCCAATGGACAGCTGTCAGGATCAACTTCTCCAAAGAAAGAGTCTTTCGAGTGTGTGATGCCTTCCAGGAAGTTTCTGTTTCTGTTTTCAGCAGCAGTTGCCAAAGCATCCACAACATGACGGTCAGCGACTGCAGGATATTCAATTGGAATATACTGACTTGATGTACCTTCATCACGTACTGCAGCAGTAACAATAGCTCCATCGTATTTCTGATTGTCTTCAGGGTCTTTCACAGTACCTGCAGTACCAATACGAATAAATGTGTCTGCACCGACTTTGATCAGTTCTTCTACTGCAATGGCAGTGGATGGACATCCCATACCTGTTGAAGTTACAGAGACTTTAACGCCATCCAGTGTACCTGTCCATGTCTTATGTTCACGGTTGTGTGCTACAAGTTTGGCATCATCCAGAAAACTTGCAATCAGATCAGTTCTGAAAGGGTCTCCTGGCAGAAAAACATATCGTCCAACATCACCTTTTTTTAAATGAGTGTGATACATCAATTCATCATTATGTTCCATGTGTTCCTCCTGTGAATGAATCTTTTATATCATCTATTATAACTTAAATTTCTGGTGTATGCAGTTGAAAAAAAGGTTAAATCCAGTACAATTAATATTTATATGGAGAATGAACATGAAACGATTTTTTGTAAAGGATAAACAGTTTTATCTGCTGGTGCTCTCATTTGCATTACCTGTAGCGATGCAGCAGATGATTAATTTAGGAGTTAATCTGGCTGACCAGATTATGATTGGAAGTTTTGGTGAAACTCAGATTTCTGCCTGTTCACTGGCTAATCAGTTTTATTTCATCTACAACATTTTGTGTCTAGGGATCAGTGGCGGAGCCTGTGTCTTGACTGCACAGTATTGGGGTGCAGGGAATGCAAAGCGCGTAAAACAGACAACGACATTGGCACTTTGGCTGGCTATTGGTCTGTCTGTGCTGTTTTCAGTGCTTTCTCTGGTGTGTCCTGAAACCATCATGTCTTTTTATACAACTGATGCAGCTGTCATGGCATGTGGTGCAAAGTATCTGAAGATTATGGCGTTTGTCTATCTGATTCATGGTACAGCGATTATTGCGGTATCTGTTTTAAGAACGGTTGGTGTGATTAAGCTGGGTCTGTTTATTTCTGTTGTTTCCTTCTTTGTGAACATCTTTTTCAACTATGTGTTCATTTTTGGTAAGTTTGGATTTCCTCGTCTTGAAATTGCAGGGGCAGCTGTGGGGACATTGATTGCCCGTGCTGTCGAATTTGCGATTACGTTTGGTTATCTGATGGTTGTTGAAAAGAACCTGAAGTATCGTCTGAAAGATCTGTTTGTGAAGATTGATCAGGCCTTGATGAAAGAATACATTACCATTGGATCTCCTGTGATTGTCAGTGATGGTCTATTGACATTTGGAAACAATGCTCTGGCTATGATTATGGGACATATGGGTCCAAGTATGGTTTCTGCCTATGCCATCTGCAATGTCACCGTTCAGATCAGTACTGTCTTTATCAATGGTATTTCAGCATCAAGTTCAGTGATTACAGGTAACACCATCGGCAAGGGTGAAACCGAAAAAGCGTTGAATCAGGGATATACATTCTTTGCGCTCAGTGTGATTGTCGGTATTTTAGGTGCTGGTATCATCTGGATAATCAATCCATTGATTATCAGTTTCTACAACATTACACCTGAAACTGTTGAAGTGACCAATCAGCTGATGAGTGCAGTTGAACTGATTGTCATCTTCCAGTGCATTCAGGGAGTTATGACCAAGGGTGTGCTTCGTGGTGGTGGAGATACGAAATTCTTGATGATGGCGGATATTCTGTTTTTGTGGGTAGCATCCATTCCACTTGGATTTTTGACGGGACTGGTATGGAATATGTCACCGTTTATTGTGTATATCTGTTTAAGAATTGACTTTGTGATCAAATCAGTCTGGTGTGTTCATCGTCTGCAGTCAGGGAAATGGATTCGTAAAGCGAAATTGATTGAAGAAACTAAAATGGCATCTGCATGATGCCATTTTCTTTTTGTGAAATTATTAATTTTAGTAAGATATTTGAACACAGAAGTGATACAATGAAGGCAACAAAGAGAGGGTTATCTTATGGGTAAAAATTCAGTATTACTGCAGCCAATTCAGGTTGGCAAACTTACATTAAAAAACCGCATCATGTTTCCACCACAGACTACAGGTTATGAAGAACGTGATGGATCCATCGGTGCAAGAAGCTTTGCATTCTATGAAAGAGTTGCAAAGGGTGGAGCATCTTACGTTGTTATCGGGGACGTAGCTCCAGTTATGACTGCATCACCAACACCTAAGCTGTGTGATGATCGTCAGATTCCAACATTCAAGAAACTTGCAGATAAAATGCATGAATATGACTGCAAGGTAGCACTTCAGATTTTCCACCCTGAGTACGATGTACCAGGTGTTGGACGTATGATCATGGTATCAAGAAAAGCGATGATGGAAGCTCAGCAGGCAAAAGAAGCAGGCGATATGGCTGCATTTGGTGCTAAGATGGCTGAAGCGAAACAGCTGAGTGATGCTGCTTATGCAAAACTGCATCATGACATGAAGCACTTTGTATCTGAAGCAACTGTAGATCAGCTCAATCAGATCAAGGATGCAATTGCACAGTCTGCAAGACGTGCCCAGGAAGCTGGCATTGATGCGATTGAAATTCATGGTGACCGTCTGTTAGGTTCACTGTGCTCTACACTGCTGAATCATCGTACAGATGAATACGGTGGAGTACTGGAAAACCGTGTTCGTTATGCTCTGGAAGTTGTAAAGGCTATCAAGGAAGCTGCTCCAGAAGTGATGGTTGAATACAAGCTGCCATTTATCACAAAGAATGAAGATGGTACAGACCGTGGTAAAGGCGGTCTGCATGAAGAAGATGGTATCAAATTTGCTAAGATGCTGGAAGAAGCTGGCGTTGACATGATTCAGGTTGCTCAGGCTAACCATACTGGCAACATGGCAGATACAATCCCTCCAATGGGTACAAGAGAATACAACTGGATGCTTCCAATCACCAAGAGAGTCAAAGAAGTTGTATCTATTCCAGTAGCTGTTGTAGGTAAAGTGGTTACTGTGAAAAATGGTGAAGAAATTCTGGAACGCGGCGATGCAGACATTATCTGCTATGGACGTTCACTGCTGTGTGATCCAGATATTCCAAATAAAGTGGCAACTGATGAACCAATCCGTGAATGCCTCAACTGCAACAAGGGCTGCGTGGATGCAATTCAGGGACGTCGCTACATCTCTTGCGTACTGAATGCTGAAAATGGTGATGAAGCGACAATCTTCATTAAACCTGCAGAAGAAAAGAAGAACGTTGTGGTTGTCGGTGCTGGTATTGCCGGTCTTGAAGCAGCACGTGTTGCCGCAATCAAGGGTCACAATGTAACAGTTTATGAAAAAGAAGATCGCATTGGTGGTCAGATTCATATCGCTGCAGCTCCTCCTCGCAAGGATGAAATTCTGCGTTCAGTGGCTTACTATGAAGCAGTTCTGCCTCGTTTTGAAAATGTAACTGTGAAGCTGAACACTGAATTCACAAAGGATATGGCAGCTGGTGCTGATGCAGTTATCGTTGCGGTTGGTGCACATGATTTCGCATTGCCAATTGCAGGTGCTGACAAGGAAAACGTTGTATCAAGCTGGGATGTACTGGCTGGTAAAGCAGCAGTTACAGGTAAAGTCGCTGTTATCGGTGGTGGACTTGTAGGTGCTGAAACTGCAGATTATCTAGCAGAAAAGGGTTGTGAAGTGACAATCGTTGAAATGACAGACAAGATTGCTAGTGGTGAATCTTCAACAGTTATGCCAACTCTGATGGCAAACTATGCAAAATATGGCGTAAAACAGCTGGTAAACACAAAAGTAAGCGCAATTGAAGACGGTAAAGTTCTGGCCGTGAACACTGCAGATAACACTGATGTCGTTGTTGAATGCGACTATGTTGTGATGGCTGTTGGTTCAAAGAAGAACGTTCTGGATGTTGAAGGCGTTGAAGTTCCTGTTTACTATGCAGGTGACTGCGCTGGTGAAAGAACTGCTGATATCGCTTCTGCAATCCGCGGCGGCTATAAGGCAGCGAACGAAATTTAATTCAAGTCAAGACCACACTTGTTTTCAGTGTGGTCTTCTTTCAAGGAGAAGATTATGACAAGATATGAACATTTGTTTACTCCGATCAAAGTCGGAAAGAAAGAGATTCGCAATCGTGTCTGGATGCCGCCGATTTCAACCAACCTTGCCAACAAGGGATATGTAACGGATGAACTGGTGCAGCATTATGGTATGCGTGCTAAAGGCGGAATCGGACTGATTGTCTCTGAAGTAGTGACAGTTGAACCAACTTACATCTATCTGCCAGGTGATATGCATATTTATGATGACTCCTTTATTGATGGATGGAAAAAGGTATTCGATGAAGTACACAAGCATGGTACAGTGCTGCTGCCTCAGCTGTTTCATCCAGCCTATATGGCATTTCCGATTCCAGGAACTCCACAGCTGGTAGCACCTAGTCATGTAGGTCCTTACTATGCAAAAAGTGCACCTCGTCCAATCACAAAAGAGGAAATCAAAGTACTGATTGGACAGTTTGCGGATGCAGCAGAACGTGTTTTAAAAGCCGGCGGTGATGGTGTTGAAATCCATGCAGCTCATGCCCATGGCATGCTGGGAGGCTTCCTGTCACCTTTATACAACAAGCGTACCGATGAATATGGCGGAGATATTCATGGTCGTCTGCGTCTGACATTAGAAGTGATTGAAGCAGTGCGTCAGCGCTGTGGTGAAGATTTCATCATTGATGTGCGCATTTCAGGTGATGAATACACAGATGGCGGTTTGACTCTGCGTGATATGGTGTATGTGGCAAAACAGCTGGAAAAAGCTGGTGTGGATATGCTTCATGTATCAGGCGGTATGACGATCAAACGCGGAAGCTCAATTCCTGCAGCTGGCACAAAACTGGCAGCTCATGCCCACTTATCAGAAGAAATCAAAAAGGCAGTTTCAATTCCAGTGGCAACTGTAGGTCGTGTTACAGAAGCCTGGGCAGCAGATGAACTGATTGCCAACGGCAAGGCAGATGCCTGCATGATGGGACGTGCTACACTGTGTGAACCTGAGTTTGCCAACAAGGCCTATGAAGGCAGAGACATTGAAATTCGTCCATGCATTGGCTGTTTAAGATGTTTGAACGGTATCATGTTTGGTAAGCGTGTTGCCTGCACAATCAATCCGTCCTTTGAACTGGTCAACGAAGATACATTGCAGGAAGCAAAGACAAAGAAAAATGTTCTGGTGATTGGTGCTGGTCCTGCCGGGATGGAAGCTGCTTACGTTGCGGCAAAACGTGGACACCATGTTGTGTTGTGTGAATCCAAAGATGAACTGGGTGGAGCATTGAAACCAGCTGGTGTACCTATCGGCAAACAGGATCTGACTCGTGTGATTCAGTACATGGCTCATCGTCTTGAAACATCAGGTGTGGATGTACGATTGAATACAACGGTAACAGAAGAAATGCTGAAGGGTGAATTCAAAGACTACGAAGTGATTTCAGCTCATGGTGCTAAACCAAATGTGATCAAGCCATTTGAAGTGTTCAAACAGACCATGACTGCTGATGATATCCTGTGCGGCAAGGCATTCCCAGGTCGAAAGATTGTGATTATTGGCGGCGGCAGCGTAGGCTGTGAAACTGCAGATTATCTGGCTCCACTGCTGAATGACAGATTCCCACGCAATCGTGATGTCACAGTGCTTGAAATGGCACCTGAAATCATGATGGCAGAAAGTGGTGCAGGTCGTTCTCATCTGGTGCTTCGTATGATTGAAAAGGGCATTCACATTGAATGCGGTGCAAAAGTAACATCTGTCACAGAAACTGAAATCCACTATGAACAAAACGGTGTTGAACATGTCATCTCAGATGCAGATACACTGGTGTTCGCAAATGGATATCATGTGGATCCATCAGTAGAAGAAATGCTGAAAAATGCAGGTGTTGTGTACCATATCATTGGTGATGGTCTGAAACCAGCCAACATCAAAGAGGCAATTACACAGGCTTGGAACCTTGCGAAAGATCTGTAATAATGAAGGAAGTTCAATTTGAACTTCCTTTTGTTTTTTGCTTTACAACGGATATGAGTTGTGATAAACTATCGACAATTTAAAATTCAGGAGGGTAACATGAAAAAAGCTGCATTCTTTGATATTGATGGAACACTTTATCGCGAAGGATTGATTACAGAAGTCTTTAAAAAGTTTGTTACGTATGAATTGGTTGATGCCAACAAATGGCATGATGAAGTAAAACCATCCTTTATGAAATATGATCGTCGTCAGGGAGAATATGATGACTATCTGAACAAGATGATTGACATCTATAAAAAGACACTTGTCGGTCTTTCCAGTGAACATATTCTGCACATCGCTAATACAGTGATTAAGCAGAAGGGTGAAAGAGTGTATACATTTACACGTGATCAGATTTTGAAACACAAAGAAGATGGTACTTTGGTGATTGCGGTCAGTGGTTCACCATTGGAACTGGTTGAAGCGATGGCTAGAAAACATCAGTTTGATGATTGCCGTGGTACAACTTATGTCACAGATGAACATGGCAAATATACAGGAGAAGTGATTCCAATGTGGGATCACAGAAGCAAGAAAAAAGCTCTGCTTTCTTTGGCAGAGCAGTATGATATCGATTTATCTGAAAGTTATGCATATGGTGATACGACAGGGGACTTTACGATGTTTGAACTGGTGGGTCATCCTTATGCGATCAATCCGACAAGAGAACTGATTGAAAAAATCAGAAGTTCAGAAGAAGTTTCAAAAAAGATTACGATTATTGTTGAACGTAAAAACATGATTTATAAATTAAGTCTGGATCATATACAATAAATGCCTGCATGTTGCAGGCATTAGTTTTTGATTTGTCTTTCCATGATATTGATGGCTTCACGGTATGCTCTTTCATCAAAACCAGTGTAGAAATTGCAGTGAACCAGATAATCCTGTAAGGAATCAATCCACATGTCATCTAAGATGACGAAGTGATTGAAGTCATGTTGATTCAGATAATTGAGAATCTGTACTGCACGGTCTTCACCTTCAAGTTCTGTTCTGCCTTGAATGGTTCCTTCAAAGCCGCACGCTTTCAATAAATTGATGCATCCTTCCATGTTGGTGCGATGGGATGTAGTCAGTACAACTTCCATCTGATAAGTATGAATCAGATTGTTGACTCTCTGGATGATGGCTTTGTAGTCACCTTCAGGGATAATCCAGACACCATCAAAGTCCAGAAACAGTAAATTGGTGGCAGATGCTTTTTTTAGAGTGTTGATTTGATGATGAATCTGTGAATATCGAAGTTTACCGGTGCTCATAGAATTCTCCTGTGTTTTTATGTATTGTATCATATTTCAGGGTGTTGTTAAGTTATCACTGGCATAAACAGTTAAAATAATGTAAACTATATGGGATAAAGGAGGGATTTCATGAAGAGTATTGTAAGTATTCATTCTATGAATGAAATCAATTCAGCCAAAGCACTTGGTGTTTCCACAGTGATGGTTGGTCTTAAAGACTTTCAAAGTGGAAGTGATGGTGTTTTTGCGTTAGAAGATGTAAAAGCGCTGAAAGAAGCGTGTGATGAAAAAGAACTTGGTCTGATGGTTATGATGAACCGTCTGTATTTTGATGAAGAAACGCAGTCAGTTGAAACTGCAGTAGAAGCTTTACTGAACATGGGATGCCGTATTCTGTATTGTGATCCAATGGTTTATCTGAGTGCAGTCAAACTGAGTAAGGTCAATCAGCTGGTGTATGATGCAAGTACATTGATGTGCAATTCCAATGATGTATCTTTGATGCAATCTTTGGGATTGGACAGTGTAGTGCTTTCCCGTGAGATTACACTGGAAGAGATTTGTGCAATCGCAAAGAAATCAGTGGGTAAAACTATTGTGCAGGTTTATGGTTATCAGGTCATGGCTCATTCAAAGCGTCATTTCTTAAGAAACTATATGAAGGAAATCAACAAAGATCTCAATCTTGAAGATCTGCGTGATCTGACTCTCATTGAAACAACTCGTACAGGCAGAATGCCGATTCTTGAAGAAAAGGATGGCTGTCGTATTTATACAGATTATATTCTGTGCGCAATCAAGGAACTTGATGCAATGAAAGAAGCAGGGGTTGATGAAATTCTGCTGGATGGCATTTTCATTGACCGTAATGAATATAGTGAATCAATTCAGTGTTTTATGGATGTGCTCAATGGTGCAGATGCTGCTGAAAAGTATGCTTCCATGAAACAGAAGAATGATGCAATCAGTGAAGGGTACATGTACACTCGTACCAATTTGTTGAAAACGGAAGGAGAAGGACGATGAAACACAGTATTGAACTTCTTTCTCCTGCAGGAGATCTGCAGCGTGCAAAAATAGCGATTCGTTATGGTGCCGATGCGGTGTATCTAGGTGGGAAGAAATTCTCATTGAGAAGCCGTGCCAGCAACTTTGATATTGAAGATATTGCAGAAGCTGTACGTTATGCCAATCAGTATGGTGCTCATATTCATGTCACCATCAACATCATTCCTCATGAAGAGGATTTTGAAGGTATTGAAGAATATCTGAAGACATTGGAATCGATTGGAGTTACGGCTATTATTGTTGCCAGTCCAACGATTGTTCATCTGGCTAAGAAAGTAGCTCCTAAACTGGAAGTGCATTTGAGCACACAGATGAGTTCAACGAATCTGGCTTGTGTCAAACTGTATGAAAGCTGGGGAGCAGATCGTGTGGTTTTAGCACGTGAATGTTCAATGGATCAGATCCGCCATATCTGTGCCAACACACAGACACCTATTGAAGCTTTCGTACATGGTGCGATGTGTGCCAATTTCTCAGGACGATGCACACTGTCCAACGCGATGACATTGCGTGATGCCAATCGTGGTGGATGTGCACAGAGCTGTCGCTGGAAATATCATCTGATGCAGAATGAAGAAATGATTTCTGATCCAGATCATCCATTCTCCATGAGTTCAAAAGACCTGCTGGCATTTGAACATGTCTATGACATGATGCAGGCTGGTGTTGCTTCTTTGAAGATTGAAGGACGTATGAAAAGTGGTTACTACATTGCCACTGTCATCAAGACATATCGCATGTTGATTGATGAACTGGAGGCAACAGGCAAACCATTGAGTCCTGAACGTGTGGCTTATTATGCCAACGAATTCACCAAGGCTGAAAACCGCCCAACATGTTATGGATTCTTGGATCATGAACCGGATGAAAATGATCATCTTTATGGTATCAATGGTGCAGGGGTTACTCATGACTTTCTGGCAGTTGTGCTTGAAGACAGTGATGAAGATGGCTGGACAAAGATTGAAGTCGGAAACCGTTTTGCCAAGGGCGAAATCATGGAAGTGTTTGGCCCATCTATCGACAATGAACGTTTTGTCGTAGAAGACATCAAAGACACTGATGGTTTAATCCTTGATCTTTGCAACAAGCCAATGACAACAGTCTATATCAAATCACCATTCAAGATGAATGCAGAAGATATGATTCGTCGAGGTGAGCGTCATGATTCTTGAGGGTTCATTATCGGTTAAGGCAGCGCTTCAAAATGGAAGACGCAAAGTTCATCGTCTTTTGATTGATGAAAAGAAAAAAGATCGTGATACAGGGTATATTCTGTTTCTTGCAAGAGAAATGAACATTCCTGTAGAACGTATGAAAAGAGAAGATTTGGATGCGTTAGCTGTAGGCAAGACACATGGTGGGGTGCTTGCGGAAACAGATTCACGCATTTATCAGGATCTTTCAGAATGTCTGAAAACAGAAAATCCATTTATTGTATTTCTGGAAGGCATTGAAGATCCATTTAATCTTGGCTATATTGCCAGAACACTGGCTGCAGTAGGCTGCAGCGGTTTAATGATGCCTGAAAGAGACTTCAGTTATTCTGAATCGGTCATTCTTAAATCATCAGCCGGAGCCAGTGAAAGCATTAACTGGGTGATGTCAAAACAGCCTGTAGAAGATCTGAAACGATTGAAACAGGAAGGTTTGACATGCATCTGTGCTTATCGTGATCAGGCAATTGAGATGTATGATGCAGACTTTAAGAAACCAATCGTTTTGTGCATTGGTGGAGAAATGAGAGGTCTGAGTCGTGATGTGCTGAAGGAAAGCGATGTAAACATGGTGATTCCATATTCAACAGATTTCCGTAATGCGCTCAATGCATCCAGTGCAGCTGCTGCCATCTGTTTTGAAGCACAGAGACAGCGTGCAAGGGGGAAATAAAATGAAAGAACTTTTATATTTAAACAAGCATATGGCACTGATCAACTTTTCCAAGTCCTATTACACAACGACGGATGAGCTGATTTCAAGTGATTCATTTGATTTGTTTCTGAGTGCATTTTTAAAGGATTATGAACTGTCTCATCCACGTATGTATCGCTGGCTGGTACAGGATCTGCCTTTGAATGAAGTGAAAAAAGATTTGAAGCGTTTAATGAAAGTGCTGATGGTGCTTGATCGTGATGAAGTGCAGCATCCGCTTATTAAAGAAAGTGATAAACTGCTTCAGGTTGTAGAAGATGCGTATCGTTTCTGGAGAAACATGCAGCGTTATTCTCTGATTCATACAAAAAACCGTGAAGGTCTGGAACATTCCAACTTCATTGAAGCGGACAACACATACAATCAGATGATTCTGAATATGTATCGTACAATTCAGCAGAAAGTACAGGGGTCTAAAAACCGTGTATATCGTCAGCTTCAGGCAGGGACAAATGCATCTTTCTTCCTGAATCGTTATGAATGGAATATCCCTGCAGAATATGAACAGCTGCGTTCAATTCCTTTCATCAATAAGATTCTGTTGAGAACTCCACTGATTATTCATACCAAGTCCAACAAGCGTCATGGTATGTTTACTCAGGCTCTCACAAATCCAATTTTTGAATTTGTGAATTCAAATGATGAATGGTTCTGTTTCCCATGCCGTGTGGGCAAACTGCTGACATTCTTCTATTTCCATCGTGATTACACACCGTCTGCAGTCGCTTTAAGCAATCTGTTTGAACTGGCTGCTGAAAGTGAATGTGTTGGTCATAAACCAGACTGCATCGTGCTGTTTGGAAATCCAGATGGAAAGAAAGACACAACATTCTACCATGATGTGAAACATGATATCTGGGTAGGGAAAGTGTCTTATGATGATGTGATTCATTACTTTGGTTATACAAAGAAGATGTGTCTGACTCTGCACAATCTGTGTGTCATGGAAAAAGGCTGGCTGCCGCTTCATGGGGCAATGATCAATCTGCATATGAAAGATGGATCAAAGAAGGGTCTTGTGTTTATCGGTGACTCTGGTGCTGGTAAATCTGAAACAATTGAAGCTCTGTCTGCAGTTGCCAAAGATGAAATTCTGTACAGCGAAGTCGTCTTCGATGACATGGGTTCCATGCATCTTGTGAATGATCAGCTGAAGGCACAGGGTACTGAAATTGGTGCATTTGTGCGTCTGGATGATTTGGATAAGGGAACAGCTTATCGTGATATTGACCGTTCCGTGTTCTTCAACCCTGAAAACATGAATGCTCGTATCGTTATTCCGGCTGCACCATATAAGGTCGTCGTAGAAGATCATGATATTGATATGGTCATCTATGCCAACAACTATGATGACAAGCGTGGTTTAAAGCGTTTCACAGACCGTGAAGAAGCGAAGAAGACATTCCTCGAAGGAAAGCGTTTTGCCTTAGGTACAACATCAGAAAATGGTTTAAGCAGCACATTCTTTGCGAATCCATTCGGGCCGATGCAGAAACAGGCACAGTGCTATCCAATCTTCAACCAGATGTTTGATGCAATGTTTGATAAGGACATTTTTGTCGGAGAAATCTACACTTGTCTGGGACTTCCTAACAAGGGTGAAGATGGTTTGAAAATTGCAGCGCGTGAACTGCTGGAAGAAATCAAGAAATAGTGGACTTTCATCAAGTCCACTTTTTATATGCATAGAATCATGGTTCCAATCCATAGAAGTGAAAGCCATTTTGATTGAACAAGTGAAACAGGTCGAATCCATAGAAATATCAGATGAAACATGAATACGAATGATAAAAATTGATGAACAGGAAGTTGTTCAAAACCGGCAAGAAGACCAAACCCAAATTCATTCAGACACAACAAAGAATCATGTGTATCCTTGATAAAACTGAATTTTCTGGTTTTTGGATGCAGATGATACAACAGTACAAACATCAGACAGATCTGAGTCAGCTCATCTGCGCTGTACCATAACAGATTCAGCACAAAGGATGAACATAAGACACCTGCATAAGCACAGATCATACTGAAAAGAATAGTCTTTATTCTCTTTGATGTGTTCATATGATTGGTGTACCACCAGAAATCCAAAGCTGCATATCCTGCAAACAATCCGCACAACATGATTTTCATTGGCATCACCTGATAAATTGTATGATGTTGTCGTATTTGAGGATGGGCAGACATACACTGAATCGGGTGATACCATGTCAACAGGAGTAAAGACCGTGTTGTTTGCGATGTTTGTATTGCTTAGTGCAGTTGTTTTGCATCATAGCAATAAAGACACAAGTGTGTTTGAAATTCAGATTGGAAGTCGTATTCTGGACACCAGAAAACCGATGGTTGCCTTGACTTATGATGATGGACCACATCCAGGCATTACAGATGAAATCCTGGATATTCTGGATCAGCACGATTCAGTGGCGACTTTCTTTGTGGTGGGTGAGCGCATTGAGAAAAATGCAGATACATTGAAAAGAGCGATTTCATTGAATTGTGAACTTGGACATCATACGTATTCTCACAAGGATATGTCAAAACTTTCAAAAGATCAGCTGAGTGAACAGCTGGACAAGACCCAGCAGGCACTTTCTGATTATGTGGATTCGGATTATCTGTTGAAGATTGCCCGTCCTACTTTCGGCAATACCTCCACAACCTTATTGAATTACATGGAATATCCGTTGATTCTGTGGTCGATTGATACACGAGACTGGGCGCATCAGAACGCAGATAAAAGTGTTGCGGAAGTTCTGATGCATGTACAGGATGGGGACATCATTTTGATGCATGATGATTATGATGCGACAGTGCAAGCGACGAAAATTCTAGTACCTGAACTGGTCAAAAGAGGATATCAGCTGGTCAGTGTCTCTGAGTTGTTTACGTACAAACAGATTGAACTTGTACCTGCAAGAATTTACAAATCAGCTCATGAATAGTAGAATGGTTATGGTGATAAAAATGAAAACAATTACGTCAGTTTCCAATCCTTTGGTGAAGGCGTGGAAAAAACTGGATACAAAAAAAGGAAGAAGAGAAGCAAAGGAGTTTCTGATTGAAGGTGAACATCTGATTGAAGAAGCACTTCGTTACAACCGTGTACAGCATATTCTGCTTCTGGAAGGGCTGGATCATAAGTTTCTCTCTTATGACAATGTCATTCTGGTTTCACAGAAAGTGCTGGATGAGCTGAGTTCTACGATTTCCAAGGCACAGATGATGGCCGTGTGCACTATTGAAGAAAAAGCAGTGGAGATAAGAAATCGTGTTGTGCTTCTGGATGGTGTACAGGATCCAGGTAATCTTGGAACGATTGTACGTACTGCAGTCAGCTTTGGTTATGATCAGGTGATTCTTTCCAAAGAATGTGTTGATTTGTACAATGAGAAGGTTGTCCGTTCAACTCAGGGGGCTTTGTTTGCGATGAGTGTTGTGATTAAAGATCTTCCAGAAGAAATCAAAACATTGAAACAGGAAGGCTTGATGGTTTATGGTACTTCACTTCATGAAGCTGTGTTTATGAAAAACAGAAAAAAAGCACAGCGTGTAGCGCTTGTGCTTGGCAATGAAGGTTCAGGTGTATCCGATGTCGTGTTGCATGAATGTGATCAGAATCTGATGATTGAAATGGATCAGTTTGAATCTTTGAATGTTGCGGTTGCCGCAGGCATCGCAATGTATACATTACGATATGAATAAGAAAAGGACCTTTGAAAGGTCCTTTTAATCTACCATGTAAAGCATGTAGTATTCGTCAAATGTAAGCTTTGAGTTGTAGATCTTTGTGGCAAGATCAGTACCTACATAACGCCAGTGCCAAGGTTCTGCACTGTAGCCAGTGATGTCTTCCTTGCCTTCTGGATAACGCAGGATCCAGCCATACTTGTGAGCGTTGCTCAGCATCCACTGGTATTCCTGTGATTCACCGAACTTCGACAGACCACCGTTTGTAGTAGATGCGATATCAACTGTCAGACCTGTCTGATGTTCACTGTGACCAGGACGTGCAGCAATTGTATCAGCTTCTTCTTCACCATAGCGTCTTACATAAGTATCGTATAAATCAGCCTGATATGTATAATCTCTGTAAGCACTTGATGCATACATCACAGGGTTCTTGGCTTCAAATGCAGTCTTTGCAGCATCGCACATCTGTTTAAAAGCTTCATAAGCTTCAGCATTGAGTGTCAGTCCTTTCGATGCATAGACAACAGACATGTTTTCCAAAGAGCCAGGTACGTAGTCACTTGACAGATAGTAGCGCTTGTTGACCATCGTTTCGATGGAACCCTGGTTTTCTGTCTGTTCAGTTTCTGCGTAGTAAGTGATGTAGTTTCCTGAAAGTGTGAATGCACTCTGTGAGTTGACAACGCGGTGTGTATCAACGTCTCTGATGTACGCTGTTACATCTTCAACATAATCAAATACAAGCAGTGGTGTCATTTCCCAGAATTCAAGGGCACTGAACATAGAGAGCACATCACTCTTTTCATAGCCTTTTAAGATCAGTTTTGAGTAAAGCAGGAAATCATCATTTGTCAGTGAATCTGTATTCAGATACAGGTCAATGAATTCTTTTCTGAAGCTTTCTTTTGTGATGCTGTTGTTCAGATTGTCTGAATACAGGCTTCCTTCAAGAATCATGCCTTCCCACTTCAATTCATAAATCTTTTCGATCGCTTCTTCAGAATAACCTAACTTTTTCAGGTTGCTTCTGTCGACCATGCCAGGGATTGTCAACATGCCGACAACTGTCAGAATCAGTGCTGCAATCACTGCAAGCAGGATTTTGGCACTCTTTTTCAGTTTGACACGTTTTGTCTGTTTAGGTGCAGACTCAGATTTCTTGAACTGAGGTAATTTGATTTTAGGGAGTTTGATTTTTGAAAGATCAACTTTAGGTAAATTGAGTTTAGGAAGTTCAAAATCTTCGTCTTCAATGATTTCTTCTGCAGTATCTTCTACAGTTTCTTCAACTTCTTCAACGATTTCTTCCTGTACATTTGGCTTTTCTTCCATTGGGTTACCTCCTGAATGTTGTAAATGGTGTACGATCTGGAAGGGATGATGTAAAGGTCATCACTTCTTTTGTCGTTGGGTGAATCAGAGTCAGTTTTGTTGCCCACAGAGCAATCTGCTGACCTGGTTTTGCAGTTTTGTTGTAGCGTTGATCACCCCACAGCGCCATATTTCTGGATGAAAACTGAACTCGAATCTGATGAGAACGTCCTGTTTTCAGGTTGATTTTAACCAGATTGAGGCCGTTTTGAGAGTCGACCAGTTCATAGTCCAATACTGCATGTTTTGCGTTTGGTGTTCCTTTTTTAACAGCTTTGACTGTGTTTGTGCGATGATCTTTCAACAGTTCATCGACCAATGTGTCTTTCTGTTTAGGAAAACCTGTGACAACGGCATGGTATTCTTTCTGAAACAGTTCATGAGAAGATACCTGTGCACTCAGTCGTGAAGCCGCTTTTGATGTTTTCGCAAACACCATCACTCCACCTACAGGACGATCCAGACGATGCACAAGACCAAGATAAACTTCACCTGGCTTGTTGTATCTGACTTTGATGTCCTGTTTTAAAATGGTCAGAAGATCTTCATCCTTTGACTCATCTTCCATCACGGGGATGTTGGATGGTTTTTCAACCACCAGAAGATGATTGTCCTCATAGAGGATGTTTATTCTTTTGTCCATTTTCCATAGATGCCGCATGGCAGCACCAGATCTGAATTTGAAATCGGCAATGCAACTTCACCAGTCTGTACTTTGCCATGAGGATATTTCTTTAAAACAGTCATCTTCATGATGTTTTCAAGTACAGTTGCACTGAATCCAGTTGTATAGCTGTTTACTAAGAAGAACAGTGGTTCATCTTCCAGAATGTCCATGCATTTTTCAATCAATGGTACAATCTGTTCTTCCAGTTTCCAAAGTTCATTGTTTGGACCACGTCCATAAGATGGAGGATCCATTAAGATGGCATGATACTTTCTGCCGCGACGTGCTTCTCTTTCAACAAACTTGACACAGTCATCAATGATGAAACGGATCTTGTTGTTGGACAGATGAGAAAGTTCCATGTTTTCTTTTGCCCACTGAATCATGCCTTTGGATGCATCAACGTGCACTACTTCTGCAGCACCTGCAGCTGAAAGTGCCATTGTTGCACCACCTGTATAGGCAAACAGATTCAGAACTTTGATTTCTCTTGAATCATTTTTGATGGCTTCACTCATCCAGTCCCAGTTGACTGCCTGTTCAGGGAACAAGCCTGTGTGTTTGAATCCTGTAGGAGATACTTTGAATCGCAGATCCTTGTATTCTACTGTCCAGTATTCAGGCAGTTTTTTGGAGAAAGTCCATGAACCTCCTCCTTTATTTGAACGATGATAGTGACCATCATTTTTCTTCCAGAGATTTTCATTTTTTGTATGTGGCCAGATAGCCGTTGGATCAGGTCTTCTGAGGATAACATTTCCCCATCTTTCCAGCTTTTCGCCGTTGCCCGCATCCAGAATTTCATAATCTTTCCAGTTATTTGCAGTCTTTTTCATAATCTTTCCTCTGATGTATTATAACATGAAATTGTACCAGTTTAAAAAGAAGTGTCAAACTGTTTTCGTTTTCTTTTCATTTTCTAGAAGGATAGTTTCTGATATACTGAAGTACGGTGATATTATGTTGAACAATTTAAATCCAAATCAGAAAAAAGCAGTCATCACTGAAAATCATTATGTGCGCATTATTGCAGGTGCAGGTTCAGGGAAGACACGTGTTTTGACCAGTCGTATTGCCTGGCTGATTAAAAATAGAATGGCATTTCCAAATCAGATTCTGGCGATTACATTTACAAACAAAGCGGCCAATGAAATGAAGGAACGTGTAGCCAAAATGATGGAACAGTCTGGATCGATGGTCTGGATTTCTACGATTCATTCGTTATGTGTGCGTATTCTGCGTGAAGATATTCACTGCATGGGGATGCCTAGAAACTTTACAGTCATGGATGCCGATGATCAGAAGGCAATCTTAAAAGAAGCTTATAAGGAACTGGGACTGGATAAGACAAGTCTCTCCTTCGGTTCTGCCCTTGATTATATTTCTGCCAACAAGTGTGAAGAAATATCAGTAGAGCGTGCGTATTTGCTGGCAGGACAGCTTCCAGGAGAAAAGCGCAAAGCTCAGGTCTATGACTATTATGTAAAAAGACAGAATGCCTTGTATGCCTTGGACTTTGATGATTTACTGCTGGTGACAGTACGTATGTTCCGACAGTTTGCGGAAGTGCTGGATAAATGGCAGAAGCGTTTTACGCATATTCATGTCGATGAGTTTCAGGATATTGACCGTATTCAGTATGAACTGATTCGTCATTTGGCAGGAAGAAAAAATGATGTGTATGTTGTAGGGGATCCTGACCAGACCATTTATACATGGCGTGGTGCAGATGTGAACATCATCATGAATTTTGAAAAGGATTTTGCGCCGTGTGAAACCATCATTCTGAATGAAAACTATCGTTCTACACCACAGATTCTTGAAGGGGCCAACTCTTTGATTGTAAACAACAGAAACCGTGTAGAAAAGGCATTGTATACATCCAATGCGGATGCTGAAAAGATTACTCATTATTCAAGTGCATCGGATGAGTATGAAGCACGCTGGATTGCGACTAAGATGAGTGAGCTGCACAAAAAGGGAAAAGAATGGAAAGATATGGCAGTGCTGTATCGTTCCAACTATCTGTCTCGTGCCATTGAAAAAGGTTTATTGGATGAACATATTCCGTACATCATTTTTGGTGGTGTGAAGTTCTATGAACGTGCTGAAATCAAGGATGCACTCTGTTATCTGAGAATGATTTCAGGTGGTGATGATCTGGCGTTGATGCGCATTTTAAACAAGCCGAAACGAGGTCTTGGCAACAAGAGTACCGATACGATTCTTAAGAAAGCTCAGGAAGATGGCACATCGATGTATGAAGCGATGAAGAATCATAAGCTGTTCAGCGGCAAGAATCAGAAGACCATTGATGAATTTGTCGCAATGATTGAGCGCTGGCGTAAAAAGGCAAGTGAAGGGACTGAAATCTTCAAACTGCTGGAAATGGCGATTGATGAATCTGGATATAGAAGCATGCTGGAAGATGACAAGGAAATTGAACGTCTTGAAAACTTAAAGGAACTCATTGCCGATGTACAGTCTTTCAGTGTGAATTATCCTGAAAGTGATCTGGAAGAATATCTGCAGCTGGTTTCACTGTATGGGGATAAATCAGAAATGGAAACAGGTCAGGCTGTGCAGCTGATGACAGTGCATGCTTCAAAGGGACTTGAATTTGATACCGTGTTCTTGTGCGGTATGAATGATGGCGTGTTCCCATCAGAACGTTC
>JAFYOL010000221.1 GCA_017560205.1 Erysipelotrichaceae bacterium
ACCGCTTATGCGGTTTTTTTCGTATAATAGGAATCTTCTGTCGTTATTGATGAAAAAACACTCCAGTATTTGATATGTACCCTCCTTACTGGTTTGTTCAATAAAGAGGATACATATCAGTTTTGGGTTAATTGTTTTTATTTTTGTTTGTTTTCGATGCTTTTTTGCTGAGCTTCGATTTGTTTGATGCTTTTTTGAGGCGTTGGTAAATCTTCTGGCATTGTTCCACCTAACTCTTTTATGGTTTTACGAACTTTTTTACCTACTTCATAATGAGTGCGATTTGCATTTTCTTTTCCTTGGATATTATCTCTTCTTAGTTTTTCTTCTGTTTGAGTAGCACGGAATAAATTGGCTGCTAATTCTGTACTTCCCATATGATCAAGAATTTTTTGAGACTTTTTTAAGCCTTTTCTTTCATGGATTTGTTTAACTCCTAAACCACCATATAGGCCTTGATATCCTTTGTTTTGGAATATTGCATAATCTTTAGGTTCAATTACGCCTGCTTGCTGTGCAGCTTCTGCTAATGATTTGTTGTGATTAACGATTTCATTTCTGATTGCTAGGCGCTTTTGGTCTTCAGTGAGTTCATCATAATTTTCAATCAATTCTTGCTGTCTGGTCTTAATAGCAAAATAAGTTTGACCAAGTGCAATAACTTCTTTGCGAGGGTCACCGTTCATTACAATTAAGTAACAGGCATAGCGTGATAACTGAATGTCTTGGATTTCTCTTACTGCTGATGACCCAATTTCAACCATTTTGTTAACATCAACAAAATGGTTTTCTAAAGTGTTTTCTGAAGTTACACAAGTTATTTTGGCTTTTTCGATAATTTTTAAGAAATTTCTCCATTCGGTATATTGCAAAACAAACTGCAATTCTCTGGCATACCAAAACTCAATACCTTCTTCGTTAATGTGTTTAATTTCTTCGAATACCTGTTCATTATACATATTAATTTCTTCCATACTTTCTCCTTTCCACCATCATAGATATTTTTTATTCTTTACTCATAGTATATCATTCGTGAAATAGTATGAAAAGAAAGCATAAATCATGGAATTTTCAAGGCTTTTTTGTATTTTCAAGCTCATGATATAATAGTATCGGTGATGTGTTTGAAACTGTTGAAATGCGCTGATCATGCGGATCTGATGCTTGCGAAAAACAGAAAGAATTCAAAGATTCTGTATGAAAGTGAACATTCACTTGTTGTGCTGGATGAAAGTATGCCTTGTCTTTTTATATCGTGTACTGACTTGTCAGAAGTGGATGAAGTGGTGTCCTGTGTCAATCGTCCTGTTACGATTGCACTGCATCAGAAAGAACTGATTCCGTATTTTAAAGAGTGGAATGCATATCTTGAATGTGTGAATCTGATTTATGATCAAGAACTTCCTGCTATAGAGTGTGTTTATCCGATCCGTCAGTTGACGATGAGTGATGTGAAACAGGCATCCTTGTTGTATCGAAAGATGGAATACAATGAGTATGTGGCTCATTGTATTGAACGGAATGTTTGTTATGGTGCATTTGATGGGGATGTTTTAGTTGGAATGATTGGTGAACATGATGAGGAAATCATGGGCTTGCTGGAAGTACATCCGGAGTATCGAAGACGTCAGATTGGTCTGAGTCTATTGGTGCATATGATGCATGTTCAACATGATGCGGGAAAATGGATTGTCTCACAGATTAAAACCGACAACACAGTTTCATTTCAACTTCATGAGAAACTTGGATTTCAAAAAGGAAAAGAGACCATTACCTGGTTAAGGGTTAGAAAGAGGACTTTATGATTATCAAGAAAGAATTTACGTTTACTGCTGAAAAGAAGCCTAGACCGCTTCATATTTATCTGCCTGATAACTATGAAACATCCAAGGATCGTTATCCTGTGATGTATTTCTTTGATGGTCATAATCTGTTTACCAATGAAGATGCAACCTATGGTAAAAGCTGGGGCATGAAAGATTTTATGCAGTGGTGGCCAAAAGACATGATCATTGTTGGTATTGAATGTGGTCATGGTGAAGGGGAGCGTCTTTCCGAATATCTTCCTTATCCTGCTGAATATGGCAAGTTTGCAGAGCTGAAACCATTGGGTGATGAAACGTTCAAATGGATTATTGAGGAAATCAAACCAATGATTGATAAAGAATACCGTACATATGACAACCGTCAGTGTACTGCAATTGGAGGAAGCTCTATGGGCGGTTTAATGGCGCTGTATGGGGCAACACACTACAATGATGTATTCTCTAAGGGGGCATGCATTTCAAGTTCCATTGGTATCTGCATGACGTATATTATGAATGAGCTGTATCGCAATCCTGTTGATCCGGATACTCGTATTTATCTGTCATGGGGGACAAAGGAAGCTCGTGGTCTTGATAACATCTGGGCAGAAGATACAACTTCACAGACTTATCGCTATCATGCGAAAATTGCCAAGAAACTTGAAAAAGAGGGTGCTGCAGTGCGTATGATTTCTCAGGTAGGAGGCGGACATTGTGAAGCTGACTGGGAAAAGCTTGTGCCTGATTTCATGCATTTCCTTTGGATGATGTAAAAGAAAAAGCTGGATTAATTTCCAGCTTTTATTCTGATTGGGTGTGCAATTTCACGTTTTAATAATCTGTTTCTTTCTTCAACACTCATGAATGAAGCATACATGGTGGTTGCCTTCAGTTCCATTTTGCGGAGGGATGCAGGCATCTGGGCAAAGCTTGAGGCAACATCCACTTCCTGTTCTCTTAAGTATTTAAGGTACTGTTGTCCTTTTTCGTTAAATCCTAAAACACGAAGTGAAGTCAAAGGTGAAAGGTCTTTGGCTTCTTTTTTTGTGACCTGATTGATCAATTGACACAATGTACGCTGAATACGTGCACGTGTGTAGCGTTTTGTGATGGATTTGTTCATGAACTCTTCAAAGGTATCGCAGTTTTGGGCATTTTCTCTTAAATGATTTTCAATGCCTTCACTGAAAAGGAACAGTGAATTAAGATATTCCGTACTTAAGCTAAGCAGAAGCATACGGATATAAGGATAGAACTGTTTCAGTGTCACAAATGGTCCTTTAAGGTCCATTGGAGTTGCATGAGCTGTAGGCTCATTGTTTAAAACTGCTTTTCTGAGTGCTGTTGCAGAACAGATTTCTGCAAGTTCATCATCATGATAATGTGTTGTGCGCTGAATGGTCATCGGTTTGATGTTGGTTTCTTTTAAGGCTTTCAGATAGGCAACACCTAAGATGTCGTTAGGTTCCATAGCCTGTGTCCATAAACCATAGGCTTTTGGGAAACCTTCACCTGTAGCCAGGATTTCCTTGAGGTAATCTGCTTTTGTGGAAAGGTCTGCAATTTCCTGCAGTTCTTCCAGGTTGTTGGATTCACTTCCAAACACCATGGTGTCTACTTGTGCCAGATTTAAGAGGGCAACCGATCCATCGGCAAACTGCTGTGCAGATTGTGTACACCACAGATAAGGAAGTTCAACCACCAAATCCACTCCATTTTTTAATGCTGCTTCTGTACGCTGCCACTTATCAACCAATGCGGGTTCACCACGCTGGACAAAGTGTCCGCTCATAACGGCAACCAGGACATCACAGCCTGTTACTTCTTTTGTCTTTTGTATATGGTAGAGATGTCCATTGTGAAATGGATTGTATTCTACGACGATTCCTGCAGCTTTCATAATATCACCGTGTATTATTCTAACATAAACAAGCCAACTGTGCACATAGGCAAAAAAATGTGTTATGATGCAAGGGGTGATGTACATGAAAACTCAGCTTGCAACAAGCTTTTTTAAACCACAAGGTGATCTCAAGGCAATTATGGTCGTTGTGCATGGGATGGCTGAACATCGCAAACGTTATGATCGATTTGCGAAAATGATTTCTGAACATGGGATTGGAGTGCTGACTTATGACCAGAGAGGTCATGGGGAAAGTGTTTCAGATCCATCAGAACTTGGTTATTTTGGACGTTTTGATGGTTGGATGCATCTTGTGAAAGATTTGAATGTGATGATTTCCAGTGTGAAAGAGAAATTTGATGTGCCGGTGATTCTGTTTGGACATTCCATGGGTTCGATGGTTGCGCGCTGTTATCTGAAGCGTTATGGACAGAAGGTGGATGCGGTGATTTTATCAGGAGCACCAAACTTTACACCGTTTGCCTATGCAGGTCGTCTTCTTGCCTATATCATGTGTTCATTTGGGAGTGAAAAAAGACGAAGCATGCTTCTTCATCAAATGGCTGAAGGTGGATTTATTCGTTCTGTTGAAGATCCACAGACTGAAGTGGATTGGTTGAGTTACAACATGAGCAATGTGCATCGTTATATTCAAGATGAATTGTGCGGCTTTACATTCACAAATCGCGGTTATGAAGACTTGATGTTTCTGATGATTGATATGCATCGCAGTCAGGGAGCGGTCAAACATGACAAAGAAATCCCGATTTTGTTTGTCTCGGGGAAAGATGATCCATGCACTGGAAGTGAAACTGGATTGGCAGATTCCATTGGCGTTTTAAAGCGTTTGGGTTATCAGAAGATTACGAATTTGGTCTATGAAAATGCCCGTCATGAAATATTGAATGAAAAGATTGCGGATAAGGTCATTGAAGATATAGTTCAGTGGGTTGAAAAAGCCTTTTAAATCAGATTCTTTTCGATTTTAATGTGAGAAATTGATTGACTTTATGAGAACATTTCTCTATAATATGTACGTTAACGAAATAGGGTGAAGTGCGCGTGAAATGGACGAAAACACAGCTGATTCAAACGAGTGAAAAAGGATTTGAGTTTCATGATGATCTTGAGTTCACTTCAGAATCGTTTGAACATCTCGATCGTCTGAGAAATCTGTACGATGTACAGGTGGACGGCAAGGGCTATTACGATGTCACTGAAGAAAGACTGACAGTTGATCTTCAGGTGAGCGGGGAAATGGTTCTGCCTTGTGCTATTACACTTGAAGATGTAGTTGTTCCGTTTGATCTGGAAGCAACAGAAATCTTTTCGTTTCATCCTGTGGAAGATGAAGAAGTTCATGTCTGCAGGAAAGACTGGATCGATCTGAATCCGGTCATCTTTCAACTGATTCTCTCAGAAGTACCACTGAAAGTGGTCAAAGATGATGCTGTTTATCCTTCAGGGGATGGATGGGAAATCTTAAGCGAAGCAGAGTATCAGAGAAGAAAAGGGAATGAGATTGATCCCCGCTTAGCAAAGCTAAAAGAATTCAAGTTTGAAGATCAATAGGAGGTAATGACATGGCTGTACAGCAGAGAAGAAACTCTAAAACAAGAAAAGCAAAACGTAGAACACATTTCAAACTCCAGGCTCCAACTCTGGTTAAGTGTCCTAGCTGCGGCGAATACAAGCTGCCACATCACGTTTGCCCATCTTGTCAGGCAAAATAAGGAAAACAGCTGAAAAGCTGTTTTTTATTTTATATGCGTGAATTATGGAAGATTTATCATGATGAGATGCCAGAATTTCTAGATGAATTTCTGCAGTTGGACATCATGAAAAGAATTGAGAATGTAGGGATGAACTGTGGGTGTGAATATACGCAGTTTCCTTTGTTTACTCATTTAAAAGAATACAGTCGTTATATTCATTCGGTGGGATGTGCTTTGATTGTGTGGCATTTTACTGAAGACAGGAAGCAGACATTGGCAGCATTGTTTCATGATGTGGCGACACCTGCATTTTCTCATGTGATTGATTTTCTTCATCGTGATCATATGAATCAGGAATCTACAGAAGAAAAGACATTGGATATTCTTAAGGGTTCAGATGAATTGATGCATCTGTTGGGAAAGTATGAGATCTCAGTAGAGGAAATTGCGGATTATCATCTGTATCCGATAGCGGATAATGATACACCGATGCTGTCATCAGATCGTTTGGAGTATACACTCAGCAATCTGTACAATTACGGTTTCTGTACATTGGATGAGATTCGTACATTTTATCAGGATCTCTGTGTATCAACCAATGAACTAGGTGATCCTGAAATCTGTTTTCAAAGTGCTGATGCAGCAGAGCGTTTTTCCTTGTGTACACTTGAAACATCAAAAATCTATGTGGCAGATGCCGATCGTCTGATTATGCAGCTTTTGGCAGATCTGATTGAAATGGCAATCAAATGGCATGTTTTGAGTGAAGATGATTTATATATCGAGGAAAATCATGTGATTTCAAAGCTTTTAAACGATGAAAAGACTGCTGCTATGTGGAAGTCATTCTGTCAGTTAAAAAGCGTAAAAAGGGCTTTAAACAAGCCTGAATCAGGGATTTACAGACTGGTTGATGCCAAGAAAAGATGGATCAATCCAAGGGTTGCATCGGGCGCAAGAGTCAATGAATTTTCAAGTGAATTCAGTAAGAAAGCGAATGCATTTTTGATGCAGAAGTTTGATGAATTTCTGGTTACAAATGACGAAATTCCTTATTTATAACCTCGAAGAAGAGCGAAAGCTCTTCTTTTTTTGTCTCTTTTTTTAAAAAAAGGAAACTTATAGGGAATGAAGCATTTTTTTACGATTATTGCAAGAAAAAAGATGAGAATTTCTTAAAATAATTCTTTTACTGAAAGGGGTTTAGTGTTAGAATGGTGGTAGCAAGTGGTAGAAAGTGGCGGTAATGGAATAGAAAGTGGGGGATGATACATGTTTAGTGATGAAATTGTACACAACATCGACACTAAAGGACGTATCATTGTACCTGCAAAATTCCGTTATGAACTGGGTGAAACATTCTGGATCAACCGTGGTCTTGATGGATGTTTGTGCATTTATCCGACTTCAGAATGGATGAAGAAAAGCGAAAAGCTGGAAGCTTTATCTGAAAATTCCAGAGATGCCCGTGAATATGTACGACAGATGTTCCGTCTTGCCAGTGAAGTAACACTGGACAATCAGGGAAGAATCCTGATTTCCAGCAAACTGATCGCATTGGCTGGTCTGAAAAAGGAATGTGTGTTTGTCGGTGCCAACAAGTATATCGAATTGTGGGATCAGGAAAGATGGGAAGCACACAACGAAACTGTTGAAAGTCTTGATGAACTCGCTGAAAGAATTAATGGGACGGTCTAGTGTATGAAGCATTACAGTGTCTTGTTATATGAGTCTTTGGATCTTCTGGATATTAAGCCAGATGGAATCTATGTAGATGGTACTTTAGGACGTGGTGGTCACAGCAGCAAGATTG
This sequence comes from Erysipelotrichaceae bacterium, assembly GCA_017560205.1. GTDB lineage: Bacteria > Bacillota_I > Bacilli_A > Erysipelotrichales > Erysipelotrichaceae > RGIG1896. The sequence continues at coordinate 7,237 of JAFYOL010000221.1, forward strand.
CAGAAAAGCTGACGACTGGTCATCTGTACAGTTTTGATAAAGACATGACTGCAATTGAAGAGTCATCTGTACGTTTAGAACCATTTAAAGAAAAAGTAACATTGATTCATTCTGATTTTTCTCACATGAAAGAAAAACTGAATGAATTGGGTGTACATGAAATTGATGGATTGATTCTTGATTTAGGAGTCAGTTCACCACAGTTTGATGATCCTGAACGAGGATTTTCTTACCGATTTGATGCACGACTGGATATGAGAATGGATCAGAGCCAGTCTTTAAGTGCCTATGAAGTCATCAATGAATATGATTTCCGTGATCTTCAGCATATTTTCAGAAAATATGGTGAAGAACCATTTGCAGGTCCAATCGCCAAGAAAATCTGCGAAAGACGTCAGAATCGTCCAATTGAAACTACATTTGAACTGGTAGATGTCATCAAGGAAGCTTTACCAATGAAGGTAAAGGCAAAAAAAGGACATCCTGCCAAGAAAGTCTTTCAGGCAATCCGTATTGAGGTGAATCATGAACTGGATTCTCTTGAACTGGGACTGAAAGATGGTCTGAGCATGTTGAAAAAAGGCGGGAAAGCTGCTGTTATTACATTTCATTCATTGGAAGACAGAATTGTCAAAGACATGTTTGTGGAACATTCCAGTGTAGAGAAAGTGGATAAACGCATTCCTCTTCGTCCTGATCAGATCAAAGAAGCAGATTATCAGCTGCTGAATAAAAAACCGATTCTTCCATCTGATGATGAAAATGAAGAAAACAATCGATCTCATTCAGCAAAGCTGAGAGGGATTATGAGGAAGTAGAAAGAAGGAAATTACTATGGCAAAGATTATTCGTAAAAAAAGAACATTAAGAATTGAACGAGTTGCGATCGTTCTGTTTGTCTTTGCTTGTGGGCTGTCTCTGGTATCTTCTCTGTTTCTGCGCTCTTACAACAATTCATTGAGCATGCAGGTACAGAAGATGGAAACTGAAATTGCGAAACTGGAAACTGCAAATGAAGCAGCACAGGTTGCGATTCAGAATCTGAGCACAAAAGACCGTGTCCTGACTGTTGCGACTGAAGAAGGACTGACAATGAATTCAGTTAATGTTGTAACGATTGCGGGCGGTGAGTAGTTTGAAAAAGAAACAGATATTCACAATTAACCTGTTGTACTTTTTGACGTTGGCGGTAGCGTTTGTTGTAGCTGCCAACGTTTTTCTCGTTACAATAGGACAATATCATTTGTGGTCAGGGACTGACCTGGGGGCCTATGCTTCCAGTGCCAGCACCAAAACTGCAACACTTCAGGCAAGACGAGGGACAATCTATGATCGCAATGGTTCAGTCATTGCACAGGATGTACAGTCCTACAACATTATTATTTATCTGGATAAAAGCCGTGTAGGAATAAAAAATCGTCCAGCATATGTCGATGATCTTGTGACTACATCACAGGTTCTGGCAGAAGCTTTGGGCATGGATGCGGTGGATGTGTATTCAACACTGTCTACCAAACAGCAGCAGGGCAAATACCAGACAGAATTAGGTTCAAAGGGTAGAGGTCTATCCAAGGAAACAAAAGATTATATCGATAGTTTTGATCTGAATGGGGTTGAATTTGTCTCCACAGTCAGCCGTCAGTATCCTGTAGGTACGTTTGCGTCCTATCTGATTGGCTATGCAACTGGAAACAATGAAGAAAACCTGCTGACAGGGAAAATGGGTGTTGAACAGACACTGAATGAAGAACTCACTGGTATTAATGGAACCAAGAAATATCAGGCGGATAAAAATGGTTATATTCTTCCAGGGATGAAGTCTGAAATTGTAGAAGCGGTCAATGGGAATGATGTTATTTTGACACTTGATCAGCCTTTGCAGGAAACGTTGGAAACTGCATTTGAAATGACAGCTGAACTGTTTGATACTGATCGTATCTGGGGAAGTATCATGGAAATCGATACGGGAAAGATTCTTGCATGGGGTCAGTCTCCTGGATTTGATCTGAATGAACGTGTCATCGAAGACTACAACAACTATGGGTCACAGTATGGTTATGAACCTGGGTCTACCATGAAGGTCTTTACATATGCTGCTGCAATTGATTCTGGAGCGTATGATTATACTGGTTTAGTAGATTCTACGGATTACTGTTATGGACAGCGTGGTGGTGTTCCATATCGTATTGCCTGTGGATCAAAAGGTCAGATTGGACGTATCACCAATGCCGGTACAGATAAACACTGGGGAATGGTGGATTATGACCATGGTCTGATTTATTCATCGAATACAGTTACTGCATCTTTGATGACTGAACTGATTTCACCATCCATTTATAAGAGTTATCTTGAAAAGTTCGGTTTCTTCCAGCCTGTTGAAACCGATGGTATTGCGGAAATCGCAGGTACATTGACTTATAACTATCCATCAGAAAAACTGGCTTTAACGTATGGTCAGGGGTCTACAGTAACTATGATTCAGCTGATGCAGGCTTATTCTGCAGTCTTTGGGGATGGAAATATGGTGAAGCCATATTTCATTGATGAAGTCCGTTCATCCTATGATTCATCTGAAGTGCTGTACAAGGCAGAAACTGAAATTACAGGTACACCGATTTCGCAGGAAACTGCAGAGTATCTGCAGTCGGTTCTGTATCGTGTTATCAATGATGAAGATGGTACAGGGAAACATTATCGTATTGCGGAAACTGAACTGATTGGGAAGACGGGGACTGCTCAGATTGCATCAGGTGGTTCATATTCCGATTCAAAGACGATTGCCTCCATCATGGTTGCCCTTCCTGCAGATGATCCAAAATACATGATTTATTATGCCTTTGAAGGCGGTTATGATAAAAATGCTCACTACAAAACAGAACCGATTAAAACTGTCATCCGTAAAGTTGCACAGCTGTACAATCTGACTGATAGTCTGAATGTAGATACAGATGGCAATAAGGTTCAGGTTCAGATTGAAGATGAAATCATGCCTGAACTTGTGAATCATTCGATTGAATATGCATTGAACAAATGCAATGATTTAGGATTGAATGTACAGGTCTTTGGCGAGGGAGATGAAGTTATCTTCCAGATGCCATCCGGTGGAAAATCATTGGTTACTGGAGATCGTGTCTTCCTTCTGACGGATCAGAATCAGTTGATCATGCCGGATATGCGTGGATGGACTCGTGCTGATGTGACATCATTCTGGACACTTGCCAACAAGACAGTTCAGCTTGGTATTACAATGAATGGTTATGGTGTGGTCACTTCGCAGAATATTCCTGCAGGTACACTGATCCATGACAAAGCGGAATTGTCCGTAAACTTAGAATAAAGTCTGCATAACTGCAGACTTTTTTTCATAGTGTGTAGTGGTGATTTCATGCTTGCAAGAAAACAGAAAAGAAGAGTCAGGATTCTGCTGGTTTCAAGTTTATTGATTTTTGGGTGTATTTTGATGAAACTGGCTGATCTGCAATTGATTCATCGTGATTTCTATACATCCAAAGCAGAGGATTTATGGCAGCGTGACTTTGATGTAGCGGGGTTAAGAGGAAGCATACTGGATCGAAACGGGAATGTGCTGGCAATTGATATGCCAAGTACAAGTGTGATTGCGGTCCCTTCACAGATTGAAAATCTGGAAGAGACAATTCAAGTTTTATCTGATATTTTAAACAAAGATGAAGAATCACTTCGTGCACAGCTGACTAAAAAAGTCTCTTCCTCCAAGATTCTTCCGGAAGGGAAGCTGATTGATGCCAAGCAGGCTGCACAGATTGAAAGTGCACAGCTTCCAGGGATTGTACTGGTACAGGATTCTTTAAGAACCTATCCTAAAGGCTCATATTTAGCTCAGGTGCTTGGTTTTACGGGTTCAGATAATCAGGGGCTTGCCGGACTTGAACTGCAGTATGATGAGATTTTAAATGCTCACAGTGGAAGTATGAAAATACCATATGATGCCAAAGGACATCCTTTGACCATCTACGAAGAAGAATATATTGCCCCAGGACAAGGAATTGATCTGGTGCTGACGATAGATACCCAGATTCAGGATGTGCTGGAGCGTGAATGCAACAATGCCATGGCGAAATATGATTGTGACAGTGTGTGGGCTTTAGCGATGGATCCGGATACGGGTGAGATTTTGGCGATGGTTTCCAAACCGGATTTTGATCCCAACAACTATCAGGAGGCTTCACAGGAAGTCATCAATCGCAATCTTCCGGTCTGGAAAAGCTATGAACCAGGCTCTACTTTCAAGACGGTTACTTATTCTGCAGCATTGGAAGAACAGCTGTTTGATCAGTTCAAGGATACTTACTATGACAAAGGGTATGAGCTGGTTGAAGGGGCTCGTTTGAAATCATGGAAAGCAGGGGGTCATGGTTTACAGACGTATGTTCAGTGTCTTCAAAACAGTTCCAATCCTTGTTTTGTGAACATCGCTCAGAACCTGGGCAAGGAAAACATGTTGAAGTATCTGGCATTGTTTAATTTCGGTACGAAGACAAAAGTTGATTTGCCGGGAGAATCAACAGGAATTTTGTTTGATGAAGATGAATTTGATCTTCTGGAAATGTCTACGACAGGGTTTGGGCAGGGCATCAGTGTGACCGCCATTCAGTTGACCAGTGCATTTTGTGCCATGGTCAATGGTGGGACTTATTATCAGCCTTATATCACAAAGGCAATGCTTCATCCGACAACCAAAGATATTCTGTTTGAAGTCAAACCGAATGCAGTGCGTCAGGTCATATCTGAACAAACCAGTCTTCAGATGAGGGCTGCACTGGAAACCGTGGTTGCCTATGGTGGGGCAAAAAGCGGTTATGTTTATGGCTGGAAAACCGGAGGCAAGACAGGAACAGCCCAGAAGGCGGTCAATGGTCAGTATCTGGTGGGAGAATATATCTTGTCTTACATTGTGGCTGCACCGATTGATGATCCTGAAATTGTCATTTATATGGCACTTGATGCCCCTGAAAATGATGTTCAATATGGAGGTACTGTCGTAGCTCCTATTGTGAAAAGTGCACTCGAAGATATTCTGACGAATATGAATGTACCTAAATCACAAACTCAGTTAAAGAAAACACAGTTGTGGAGTGATCCCATTATGATTGAAATAGAGGATTATATTGGTAAAAAGAAGAAAGAATGCAGAAGTTCAGATTTGAACATTGAATTCTATGGAGAGGGTGATACTGTGATTGATCAGATTCCAGGGGCAAAGACGGTGGTGGAACAATACAGTACAATCTGGCTGTATTTAGGAAATGAACAGTAAAGTACTTTTAAGGCGAGCAGGGATTGAGTGTGATGTTTGTCAGGACATTACCAAAATCGTTCGTTATGCATCACAGGCTGATGAAAACAGCATCTATGTGGATGTCTATCATCAGGATGAGTTTGTGGTTCAGGCTCTTTCGCAAGGAGCTGTTGTGTTAAGTGAGAAGGCAATTCCGGGTTGTCTATTGGTAGACAATGCACGACGTACTTTAAGTGAACTTGTTCAGATTTTATATGATTTTCCTCATCAGAAAGTGAAAATGATTGGGGTTACTGGAACGTGTGGTAAAAGTACAACAGCTCATCTGATTCGAAGCTGTCTTAAAGACCAGAAGAAGGAATGTTTATGTATCATGACGGGACAGGTTCTGATTCATGATGAAGTCATTCAAACACGC
>JAFYOL010000222.1 GCA_017560205.1 Erysipelotrichaceae bacterium
ACCACAGATCAATCTGATTTCTTCTACACTGGAACATCTGAACAAAATCCACAAAAAGACCACCATTACAAAATTGATTGAAACACCCAGAAGTGAAACAACCCATTTCAATGGTTTAAAACGATGATGAACTCGCGAAAATAAAAAACGATCAAGCACATCATACATCACTCTGAAAAGACCATTCATGACTCCCCAAAGCACAAAATTCCAGCCGGTGCCATGCCACAATCCAGAAACAAGAAATACTGCAACCAGATTAAAATATTTTCGAATCAATCCCTTGCGGCTTCCACCCAATGGGATGTACACATAATCCTTTAACCACGTGCTTAATGAAATATGCCATCTTTCCCAGAATTCCTTGATATTTCTTGCCAGATATGGAGCATGGAAATTTCGTTCACAGGAAATTCCAAACAATTCTCCAATCCCAATCGCAATATTGGAATACGCGTCAAAATCAGCATAAAGCTGAAATGCATAAGCCACAGACCCAATCAATGCAAGTGATGGAGTCAATGCACTCATATCCGCAAAACAGTGATCAACCAGAAGATACAGCCTTTCCGCAATCACGATTTTCTCAAAATAGCCAAAAAACACCAAGAAAAAACCATGACGTACAAGCTCAAAGTTCATGCGTTTAACCTGTTCAATCTGTTTCAAAAAAGAATCTGGTTTCTGAATTGGACCAGAACTGATCTGAGGAAAAAATGATACATAGGTCGCATAATTCAACAGTGAACGTTCCACTTCGCATTTACCACGATAAACATCCACCAGATATCCAATGATTTTAAATGAGAAAAATGAAATACCTAAAGGTGCTATAAGACGCATAGAAGTATCTAATGTAGACAAAACCAGATTTCCATACTTGTAGATTGCCAATCCTGCAACAACAGGAATTACACAGCCAATCAAAACCCCTTTATGTCTGTATTCATCCACAAAAAAAGCTGCACAATAACTAAACAGAATCATGCCGCCTATAAACCACAAATCCAAGGCATTAAAGCTTACATAAAACGCAATACTCAAAGAAAGTAAAACAGCCTTTTTCCATAATGAAAAAGGCAGTACATAATAAAAAAGGATTCCCAGCATCAAGAAACATAAAAATGACATTGATGTAATACTCATGCAAATCCCCTTACTAAAATAGTAATCATATTATACCCGATTTACAGTGAGTTTGCAAAAAACAAAACATGTCTAAAAAAGACATGTTTCATTGAAAGGCACTGACCACAAAGACCAGTGGTGAATTATAGTAGATTGCGACTTCATTTGTAGAATATAAAGAACTGTCATCCCAGTACTGTTTAGCTGGTGGAAGATTATCTACAAGTGTTGCATCAGGACCGCCTACCAAAGCTCCTTTAAGAATGCTCTGATTAACCTGGGCAATACGATGATGAATGTTCTTTGGAAATTGAGTTCCATATCCACTTACAAATGAAAAATTCAGACTGTTTTTCCCAAGCAGATAAGATAGCTGTTCAAATGCACAATTCCAAAGATCATCAGACGGTTCAATGTCATGAATCAGAAGCATCATCATGGCATCATTGGCTACGTTCATATTTGCACCCCAATGATAACTATTGATAGTCAGATGATACCCATCATTTCGATTATCCCACACCAGATTCTGAGCATAATCAATCATTGCATTATAAACTACAGAAGAAAGTCTGGTCTTTTTGAACTGTTCATCTTTCATCAGCATATACGTACCATAACCACTGAAATCATCATAACCCAATCCAAAATAAGCCTGCGAAGAATTCAGATAATCAGAAATCTCATTCAAATACTTTTCCTCATGTGTCAAAACATACATCATAGATGCCGCAAAGTAGATTTCATCCGTATCACTGCTGTTGCCATAATCTCCTGCATTAAACTCAGCAGGATTCTTTTTATCTAGTTGTCCTCGCAAGTCAATTGCACAATCATATGCTTTGATGGCACATGTCAGATAATTCTGTGCTTTCTGTGTATCTACATTGTTGAAAATATATGAGGCCAACGCTAAAGTTCCTGCAGCAGCTGCAGTCGAGGTATTTTCATCATCAAGTATCCACATCTGCTGGATATCATGTTCTGGCAAAACAAATTCTGCAAACTGAGAGGTCACTGCTGCAGTATGGAAACCTCCCCATTCATTCTGCATCTTCAAAAGCCAGTTTAACCCAATCTCAGCTTCATCCAGCACATCAGCAATACCATTGTTGCTTTCTGGCAATCCCATCTGATCACTAAAGCTTTCCGGATATAACAGATAACTCATAAGCAAATCATTGATTGTCTTCACAGCTGTTAATGTATAACGGCCGTAATCTCCAGCATCATGCCATCCACCTGTTACATCAACATCCTGCCAGCTTGAATAACCTCGAGCTAAACCATGATGGCAGATTTCATGTTCAAAACCAGAAATTATGGTATCCGTCAAGACCATACCACATCGCTGTGTTGTAATCATTTTTAATGTATCCTGCAAAAGGGAATCATACAGATTCTCTGCAATCTCAAACTCGTACGATTGACCATTGATCTGTGACTCAATACGATAAATACCTGGAGCTGTAACTGCTGAAAAGTCCCCTGTATAATTCACTTCTTTTGTATCTGGATTCTGTATTCTACCAACAATCTGACCACGATAGACCACTTCATCCGTATCTGCATGAATGACTTCAAACCAGTCACCGCTGTTATAAGTAAAAACTGCAAGTTTCTGACTCTCAGGCAGATAACCCAACTGATTGACTTTAATGTTGTAAGGATAATTGGAAACACATTCAAATCTTATGTCTTCCAGCAGAATCTCTCCGGAGGTCACTTCACTTCTTTTGGTAAAAATCAGTTTCATCTGACTATCATCCATGTTGTTTCCTTGATGTGTGTAGTTTACCTGAACCTTTTGAATCTGATCAGTTATCTCAAAATTCTGTTGATAAAAAGGCTGAGAGTAATCATCAAAGATAACTTGAACATGATCCGCTATTGTACTGGAAACAGAAAAACTCACCTGATACGTCTGCCCTGCATAAAAAGGAAGTCCATAAGTCGAAATTGAAAACTTTTGTGATAAAGATGACCAATCTGTCACTTCAAATTTCTCTCTTGTCAATTCATTTGAAACAGACACTGCAAGCTGATCAAACTGATGTGTAAAAACTGAATTAAATTGTGTATTCAATGGTGCGTATTCAGCAATCTGCTTCATCACCGGCAAATCTGATTCATCAACTTGAATTTCAAAAGGATGCAAAGAAGCACTGGACTGCTCAGAAGCACATCCTGTCAACATGAACAAAATCACCAACAAAAAACGTATCATTATCTTCCTCCTTTATAGATTCTGATTATATCATAGCACTGGTCTGTTTTCGTGAAGATTGCCTGAAAAAGAAAATACCCGTTTTTACAACGGGTATTCATCCAGCATATTTTCAATCTTTTCCAGAATCTTCTGATTACTGAAAGTGTATTCCTGTACTTCCTTACGGTATTTCTGAAGCAGTTGTTCATCCGACAAAATCTGTCTCATACCACCAACAATTCCTTCCAATGTATTGTCGACAATCATGCCGCACCCATGTTCCAGCTGTTCATCTACACCTGCTACTCTTGTCGTTAACACTGGAGTATGCAGAATCAGAGCTTCAAAAACAACCGTAGGCAGACCTTCATAGATGGAAGTCAAAAGCAGGCAATCAGAATGCTTGATAAATGGATACGGATTGGACTGATTGCCTAAGAAATGTACATTCTTGACATTCAATGCTTCCGCCTGTTTTAAAAGTATATCCTTATCAGGTCCATCCCCTAAAATATCCACATGAAATTTGAATTCACTTCGATTCAATTCAGCCACAGCATCTAACAAACGATCATAACTCTTCTGTGGATGCAGACGACCCACACAGACAAAAGTAAACTCATCATGTCGTCTTTCAAACTGCACATCAGCTTTTTCCTTCATCTGTTCAACCTGCATCAAATTATGAATCGTTTTTACTTCAGGAAGTTCAAAAATCTCTTCAAAGCTCTTGGCAGCTACATTAGATACAGCAACATGATAATCAAAACGCTTTAAAAACTTCTTCATTGAATGCATGTAGTTTTCCGCATAGTTTTTCACTTTATAATCAGCATGCACCCAATTGATTTTCTTGGATGTATTTCCACAAGCTGTAAAAACACTGCATATTCCTTCTTTAAAGGCAATTTCAACATCATATGAATCTAAATTCATCTTCTTCCTTTCTTTTCTAATAACGAATTCAATCAACCCTGTTTTCAAAAGAAGGAAAAACATCAGCTTTCTGATAAATTTACCTGTTTTCAGACATTCTTTAACTGGAATATCACACACTTCAAAAAATCTTGTACCTTCCAGCACCACAACATCTTCAGGTATATCACTCAGCATATCTCCATGCTTATGCAAAACCAAAAGGTTCAACTCATACTTTTCTCTGTCCATGTGTCGAAGCAGATTATTCAGCACCTTACTGACTCCACCTACAACCATTTCATCATTTACAAACAATAATTTCTTTTTCATACTTGTATTGTATCATCGCATAGACAAAAAAAACAGATTCAAACGAATCTGTTTTCAGTTTAATTTACAGTACCAGTTCTCCCTGTGCAGAACCTGCAATACCTGCAGCATTGGATTCATCTGTATCAATGTGCATAGCCAATGCATAGCTGTCAGAAACACGTACAACTGTATCACCAAATACCAGTGAACGTCCGTCAGTTTCAACCTTAACGCCTACAATCTGACCATTTTCAACACCATAGTATTCAGCATCCTTAGTTGTCATATGGATATGACGCTTAGCAGCGATAACACCCTTTCCAGAGTTACTTCACCGCATGGTCCAACCAGAGTAATACCAGCTGTACCATCGATATCACCAGATTCACGAATTGCTGCTTTTACACCAATTGTACGAGCATCAGTCAGTGACAGCTCAACCTGAGTTTCCTTACGAGTTGGCCCCAGAACAGAAAGCTTCATTTCGCCCTTTGGTCCTCTCAGAGTTACTTTTTCTTCACAAGCATACTGGCCAGGCTGGCTCAGTTCCTTCTTCACAGTCAGTTCATGTCCTTCTCCAAACAGTACAGCCAGATCAGCAGCACTCAGATGGATGTGACGCGCAGATACTTCAACTAAGATTTTTTCCTTCATAATTCTATTCCTCCTGAAATCTCCTCTATAATTATAAACCTTATAAAAATCAGATTCAACAATAAATCATTATCTAATCCAATCAACTAAATATTCAGTAAGCTTCTTTGCCCCACTTTCATTCAGATGACCAAATTCATCACAGAAATCTGTATTCCCATCATAATTCAACTCAGTTAAAAGTTCATACCCATTAATATATGGTACTCCTTTTTCTTCTGCATAAAGTTCCAATGTATAAGCATAATCAACACCATTTCCATCCATTGGATAAGGTGCATATAAATAAATCAGACGAATATCATTTTCTTGTGCAAGTGCTTCAATTTTCGCCAGATATTCGATTTCCTGATCAGTGAGATCACGTTCTCTTCCAAACGGAATAGTTGTATCCAGCTCTGTTGGATAAACCTGATGCAAACGCACATACCCTCGATCTTCATCAACCCAGCTGCGATAATCCAGTTTAAAATCATCCCATGTCAATTCTTTCCAGCGGGAATGATACTTAATGATTGGAAAATAATGTTCCATTCGCTTCTCTTCTGGTACAGCTGCCTGAATCATTTCAATTTTATTTAAAGAAAGAGGCAGCACATCAATGGCATCATGAAGAATTTCATCATTCTGATAACCATTTGTTCTTCCCACCATAAACAGTTCCACTACAATCGTATGAGGGGACTGTGTTTTCAGTGCCTCTATAATGTAGTGATAATTCAAAATCAAAGATTGCTGCTGAGTCGCCAAAACATAAGATTCAATTCCATAGTCTTCTTTCAGCAGTACAGGATCAATCGAACAATATGTGTGAGATGAACCAAAAAACAGCACATCCATCGTATTTTCTTCAATCAAATCAAAATTACCTACTTTAATCAGATAATTCCAGTCACCATATTTTGCCTTTCTCATCAAAGTATGTCCAAGATAAGAAAAACCAGCAAAGAAAAGGCAAACTGTAAAGATGATTTTTATTCCTATAATTAATTTCCTTTTCATGTTGACCTCTTAAAATTGCATATAAATAAAGTCTGAGGCATTGTAGCCACTGCCATAAATCCCAAAGACCAGAAGACAGGCAAACACCAGCATAAACAAAAGACACTGAACCAGATATGGAAGCTGAACCAGTTTCTGACGCACAAGAATCCCTTTTTTAATCAAGGCGTCAATGATGACCAGACCTACAATCAAAACAACACCCAAATAGAAATCCTGTCGATCAAGGCCACACTCAAACAATCCATTGGTCATCATGAATCCTGTCAGCATTTTAATCAGCATTGAAACAGCAGCTCTGACACCATGAGCTCTAAAAATCAGCCATGAACCCAAAGTAAACAGCCAGACATAAAGCCATCGAACACTTCTAACCAGCCAACTATCTGTCTTTTTCAACCAACTGAACTTTCTGAAGACAGCATCTTCCACAATCTGACCTGCAGCCTGTAAACCGCCCCAAATCAGATACTGAAGACCTGTACCATGCCATAATCCACTCACAAGAAATGTTAATGTCAAATTAATCATTTTTCTAAAAGTACCTTTGCGATTTCCACCTAATGGTATATAGACATAATCACGCAGCCATGTGCTTAAAGAAAGATGCCAATTGTTCCAAAATTCTTTAATACTCAATGAAAAATATGGTGTATTGAAGTTATTTGGAAGATAAATTCCAAGACACTCACTTACCCCACGTGAAATATCCGTACAACCCGAAAAATCTGTATACAGCTGAAATGCATAGAAAACAACCGCAATCAGAATAACTCCACCTGTTTTCTCTGTGTATTGATTAAATACATCTGATACATAAATTGACAAGCGATCGGCAATCACGACTTTTTTAATCAAACCGAAAAGCATCAGCAAAACACCTGCACGTATTTTTTCAAAATTGAATTTTGCATCACAGGCAAACTGTTGTCTCATCTTCTGGAAACGGCAAATTGGTCCTTGCAGAAGAATTGGAAAATAAGTCATATACTGCAGATACTCTAACAGGCAAAATTCAGCAATTTTTCCCTGATAGATATCCGTTAAAAACGAAATAGCCTGTAGTGTATAAAATGAATACCCAATCGGTACAAATACCGAAGAGATTCCAAAAACTGATCCAAACTTAACCAGAAACAAAGATGCTGCAATAACCGAAATCCCACCAAATAAAAGAAACTTTGAATTTCTTTTCTTTAAGCAGGATGCAACAGCATATGAAAAGAGAGTCAATGCAATAAGACAAAGAAAATGTTTCCATCCAAATGCACAACAAAAATAGGCATTCAGTCCAATCAGATAAACAGATCTGATTTTAACAGGCAGAAGATAAAAGCCTAAAATGCCCAGCATTGAAAAAATAAAAAATGTTAAACTTGAGTACATCATATCTGTATTGTAACACAAACCCTTCATGATTCAAAATAAAAGAGAAAGGTTACCCTTTCTCCTATATCTTTCTTTTTACAATGTACTTAGGTCTGGATTTTACTTCCATGTAAGTTTTTGCCAGATATTCACCCATAACCCCCAATACAAGGAGCTGAATTCCACCAATCAAGGTGATTACTACAATTAATGAAGGATAACCTGCTACCGGATCCCCGAACAAAATCGCCTTCACTGTAATATACATCATAAAGACAAAACCTACAAAAGACATCAAGAATCCAAAAATCGTTGCCATACGCAATGGGAATGTCGTAAACGCAACAATTCCTTCAATGGCATATTTAAACAGCTTCCAGAAGCTCCATTTTGTTTCACCTGCAACACGTTCTACATTTTCATATTCCAGATATTTTGTCTTGAAACCAACCCAAGTAAAAATCCCTTTTGAGAAGCGATGAACTTCCGGCATGGAAATAATGGCATTAACCATATCTCTAGTCATCATACGATAGTCACGTGCTCCATCTACGATTTCAACTTCTGTCATCTTGTTGATCAGCTTATAGAACTGTCTAGCAAACCATGAACGAATTGGTGGTTCACCTTTTCTGTCAACTCGATAAGTTGCAACACTGTCATAACCTTCTTCTGTGATAAAACGAATCATTTCTGGAAGAAGTACAGGAGGATCCTGAAGATCAGCATCCATCAGCACAACAAGATCACCCGTTGCAGTTTCTAGGCCAGCCAGCATGGCTGCTTCTTTACCAAAGTTGCGGCTGAAG
>JAFYOL010000223.1 GCA_017560205.1 Erysipelotrichaceae bacterium
GCACTGGTTGATGCTGGTGTAAAGACTGTTGAAGAAGCAAACGCTGTTTCTGTAAACGGTGAAACAATCGAAAACCTGCTGATCAACGCTACAGCAACTATCGGAGAAAAAATCACTCTGAGACGTTTCGAAGTAGTTGAAAAGGCAGATGACGAAGTATTCGGTGACTATGTGCACATGGGCGGAAAGATTTCCGTAATCGTTGTTCTGAAGGGCAGCGATGCAACTGTTGCACACAACATCGCAATGCAGGTTGCTTCAATGAACCCTAGCTACATCTCACGCGACTACATGGAAGCTGAAGTTGTAGAAAAGGAACGTGCTATTCAGACTGAAATTCTGAAGAACGATGCTTCACTGGCTGGTAAGCCTGAAAAGGTTCTGGCTGGTATCATCGAAGGCCGTGTTAGCAAGACTCTGCAGGAAATGTGCCTGGTTGACCAGCTGTACATCCTGGATCAGGGTATGAAAGTTTCTCAGTTCCTGAAGAACAACAACACTGTAGTAACTTCTATGGTTCGCTACGCTGTTGGTGAAGGTATTGAAAAGCGTGAAGAAAACTTTGCAGAAGAAGTTGCAAAGCAGATGGCTGCTAAGTAATTAGCGACGAAATTTTCAAAAAACTGACAGAAAGTCCGATATGAAAATATCGGACTTTTTTCTTTTTGTGAAGATAAAACCAGCAACTATTATGATATAGGTAAATAATCTATGAATTTTAAGTGAAAGTTGACATTTTGGCTAGTTTGCATGGGATTTTTTTCATAGTTCTGTTATAATTACCGTTGAAGGAGTGAGAATATATGTATAAACGAGTTCTGCTTAAATTAAGCGGTGAAGCCCTGAGTGGCAATGGTAATAATTTTGATCCAGAAGTACTTTCCAGTCTTGCACTTGAACTGAAGGAAATTCAGGAAATGGGTGTAGAATTAGCTATCGTTGTGGGTGGAGGAAACTTCATTCGCGGCAAGATGGCTGAAACAATGGGAATTGAAAGAGTTCAGGCAGACCATATGGGGATGCTTGCGACAATCATCAATGCATTGGCTGTACAGAGTGCTTTGGAACAGGTTGATGTTCCTACACGTGTTCAGACTGCTGTAGAAATCAATCGTGTTGCTGAACCATTTATTGTACGTAAAGCAGTACGTCATCTGGAAAAGGGACGTGTTGTCATTTTCGGTGGTGGTACAGGTAGTCCTTATTTCTCTACAGATACAACTGCTGCACTTCGTGCATCTGAAATCAAGGCTGATGTCATTCTGATGGCAAAAAACGGTGTTGATGGTGTTTATTCTGCAGACCCTAAGAAAGATCCAAATGCAACAAAGTATGATTCTTTAACTTATATGGATCTGATTTCAAAGAACCTGCAGGTTATGGATACAACTGCAACTTCCATGTGTATGGACAACAACATTGATCTGGTTGTGTTCAACATGAATGAAAGAGGCAATATTAAAAAGGCTGTCATGCAGACAGTAGAAGGAACAACAATTACAAAGGAAGGTAAATAGTTTATGATGAATTTAATTTTAGATGATGCTAAATCAAGAATGAACAAGGCTCTTGATTCATTCAAAACTCAGCTGGATTCAGTAAGAAGCGGTCGTGCTAATCCAAACCTGCTGAATGGTCTGGAAGTTGACTACTATGGTTCTCCAACACCAATCAATCAGCTGGCTGGTATTTCTGTTCAGGAAGGTCGCATTATCGTGATCAAGCCTTATGACAGATCAGTTCTGAAGGGCATTGAACATGCGATCAACACTTCTAATCTGAATCTGCCACCTCAGTCTGATGGTACAGTAATCCGTCTGACAGTTCCAGCATTGACTGGTGAAACACGTAAGGCTCTGTGCAAAGACGTGAAGAAGATGGCTGAAAACGCAAAGGTTGCAGTAAGAAACATTCGTCGTGAAGCAAACGATGATGCAAAGAAGGAAGACAGCTTCACTGAAGATCAGCAGAAGCATTGTCAGGAAAAGATTCAGAAGCTGACTGATGAAATGATCAAGAAGATTGATGATGTTGCAGCAGCAAAAGAAAACGACATTATGACAGTATAAAAAGCTCACATATGTGAGCTTTTCTAAGGAGAGGCTATGAATGTAAAACATTTAGCCATCATTATGGATGGCAATGGAAGATGGGCAAAAGCCAGAGGAAAAGTGAGAACAGAAGGGCATTTCAAGGGGGTTGAAGTGGTTCGTGATGCAGCCATTGCAGCCAATGACTTAGGTGTTGAAGTTCTGACACTGTATGCTTTTTCTACGGAAAACTGGAAACGTTCTGCCGATGAAGTAGGCTATCTGATGAAATTGCCGGCACTCTTTTTCAATCGTTTTTTGAAGGAACTGATGGAAAAGAACATTCGCATTGCGATGACAGGTGAAATGGATCAGATTCCAGCAGATACTGCAAAAGTACTCACAAGTGCAATCGAAGAAACAAAAAACAACACTGGTATGGTGTTGAATTTTGCCATGAACTATGGTTCACAGCGTGAAATTGTACTTGCGGCAAGAAAATATGCTGAAGAAGTACTCAGCGGAAAACGCGCAAATGATCTGGAAGTGGATCAGTTTGACCAGTATCTGATGACATCAGAATTTCCTCCAGTTGATCTGATGATTCGTACATCAGGAGAATGCCGCCTTTCAAATTTTCTTTTATGGCAGCTGGCTTATGCAGAACTTGAATTTATTGATCTGCCATGGCCTGAATTTACTGCTGAAACACTGAAAGAGCGTATGGAGCAGTTTAAGAAACGAGATCGTCGTTTCGGAGGTGTAAAAGGATGAAACAGCGTATTATTACAGCGTTGTGCATTATTGCCGCTGTTCTTCCTCCGATTCTGCTTGGAGGAGTATGGCTGGATGTGCTGATTGGTGCATTTGCGCTGGTTGCCGTCTATGAAATCTTGAATTGTCAGTTTAAAAGAGTGCCATGGTCTTTGTATGGGGTTCTGATTGTTTCAATGTTTGGTCTGATTCTTGTGGATTGGAGTTTATTTGCGGCAATTTTAGGATTACTGGTCATTGGATTATTTTTCTATTGTGTTTGTTTTGAAGAATTTTCAGTTGATAAAATCAGCATTGTCTTTGTGTTTATGATGCTGGTTTCTCTTACAATTCGAAGCATGTTGATGATTTATGATGGGTTTGGCCCAACAACAATGATTTATGTTGCAGTAGCGACTTATATCACAGATACAGGTGCTTATTTCTGTGGTCGTTTCTTTGGAAAACATAAGCTGAATGAACGTATTTCTCCAAAGAAAACGATTGAAGGATCAGTTGGCGGATGGATCTCTGGTGCTGTGATTTCATTTGGATTTGGTCTGTTGTTTGCACCTGCGATTCCAATGAATCTGCTTATTGCGTCAAGTTTACTGATGCCGATTGTAGGTCAGCTTGGAGATCTGGCTTTCAGTGCGATTAAGCGTCATGATGGCATCAAAGACTTTGGAAATATTTTCCCAGGTCATGGTGGTGTACTGGATCGTATTGATTCATTGATTTTTAATCTGATTTTATTTATGTGTCTGTGTTTATTGATGGCGATGGTGATTTAAAATGAAAAGTATTGTACTTCTTGGCGCTAGTGGTTCCATTGGTGTACAGACCATTGATGTTGTCTTAAATCATTCTGATGAGTTTGTAATTAAAGCATTGAGCATAGGTTATAATGTAAAGGTGCTTAAAGATATTCTGACTAAGGTACATCCGGAAATTGTCTGTGTTGTAAGAAAAGAAGATGCACAGGCACTTTCATCTGAATATCCAGATATTCGTTTTGTCTATGGAGATGAAGGTCTGGTTGAACTGGCGGGTCTGGATGGCTATGATGTGCTGGTGAATGCATTGGTTGGATTTGCAGGATTGCTGCCAACAATGCGTGCCATTGAAACAGGTCATGATATTGCCCTTGCCAACAAAGAAACACTTGTAGTAGGCGGTTCTTTTGTCATGGAGGCTGCAAAGAAACATGGTGTTTCACTTTATCCAATTGACAGTGAACATAGTGCGATTTTCCAGTGTTTACAGGGAAATCAGCACCATGAAGTAAAACGTCTGATTGTAACTGCTTCTGGTGGTTCGTTCAGAAATCGTACACGTGATCAGCTTAAAGGAGTCACTGTACAGGAAGCTTTGAGTCATCCGAACTGGTCAATGGGTGCGAAAATCACGATTGACTCTGCAACGATGATGAACAAAGGTTTTGAAGTCATTGAAGCTCATTGGCTGTTTGGCTTTGATTTTGATCATATTGATGTAGTGATGCATCCTGAAAGTGTGGTTCATTCCATGGTTGAATTTGTGGATACAGCTGTTGTAGCACAGCTGGGTACACCTGATATGCGTTTACCGATTCAGTATGCTTTGTCATGGCCAAGACGTTTAAGTCTGCCTGGTGAATCTCTGGATTTCACAAAGCTGTCGGCATTGCATTTTGCGCCAGCCAGCTTTGAACGTTTTCCGCTTTTAGGTCTGGCTTATGAAGTTGGACGCAGACAGGGGAATCTTCCTGCTGTATTGAATGCAGCCAATGAAGTAGCGAATCAGGCATTCAGAGATGGACGTATTGAATTCCTTGATATTGAAGATCTGGTCATCAGTACAGTCAATGAATTTGAATTTAAAAAAGAGATTACATTTGAAGATGTGCTGGAAGCAGATGCCAAAGCACGTGAAATTGTAGAAATGAAAATAAAGGAGAAGATGTAATTCATGGGATTGCTTTATTTTGTTGTCCTGCTTGGAGTAATTGTCTTTATTCATGAGCTTGGACACTTTCTGGTAGCGAAGATGTTTCATGTCTATGTTGGTGAATTTGCACTGGGCATGGGGCCTAAACTGTTCAGCTACCAGGGAAAAGAAACCCTGTATTCTCTGCGCGCTATTCCACTTGGCGGATTCTGTCAGATGGCAGGAGAAGTCGGCAATGAACTGGAAGGGGAGCTTGAGGTTGATGTTGAACCTGAGCGCTCTTTAAAGGGAATCGCAAAGTGGAAACAGATTCTGATTATGGTGGCAGGAATTTTCATGAATTTCCTGCTGGCATGGGTCATTTTCACAGGAATATTTGTATCACAGGGATATACTGTGACTGTTGATCTTCCAAAGATTGGAAGCATCATTGAAAATTCACCTGCTGAGCGTGTAGGATTAATGCCGGGTGATGAAATTGTTCAGATTGAATTTGCGGATGGGACGATTGTTGTTCCTGAAACATTCTCTGATATGAGTGCTTCTGCACTCGCTAATTTAACTGAATCACGTATCTATACCGTTGAACGTGATGGACAGATGATGACATTTGAAGCGACTCCTGAATATATGGAAGATCAGGGGACTTATCTGGTTGGTTTTTCTGCACCAGTTGAACATGTAGAAGTTGGCTTGCTGCAAGGCATGGCTGATGGTGTATCTCAGATGGTTTATGTGACTGTTATGATGGTTGAATCGATTCTTGATCTCTTTAAGGGTCAGAATCTGGATCAGCTTTCAGGTCCGGTTGGAATCTATACGGTTACAGCTGAACAGGCTTCACTTGGTCTGACTAACTACATCTGGCTGATTGCGATTATTTCTTTGAATGTCGGTATTGTCAATGCGATTCCACTTCCTGTACTGGATGGTGGTCGTGTTGTGTTGACTGTATTTGAAATGATTACGGGAAAACCGATTAATAAAAATGTTGAGCAGGCTTTGATGACTGTTGCAATTGTATTGCTTCTTGGGCTGATGATTTTTGCGACAGGTCAGGATATTTTGCGTTTGTTCAAATAATGGAGGTTTTATGAAATATTTATTAGTATTTCTGATTTCGATGGTGCCTCTGATTGAGCTGAGAGGAGCGATTCCATATGCTGTTCTGTTCAATCTGCCATTGGTTCCATCGTATTTGATTGCTGTACTTGGCAATATGCTTCCTGTACCTATTATTTTCTTCTTCGCAAGAAAAGTGCTGCTGTGGGGCATGGATAAGCCTGTTATTGGAGGTTTCTTTACCTGGTGTGTTCGTAAGGGTGAACGTGGTGGTGAGAAACTGAAGGCAGCTGCAGGGCGTGGTCTGTACTGGGCGCTGCTGTTGTTTGTAGGGATTCCGCTTCCTGGAACAGGTGCATGGACAGGTACACTTGCGGCAAGTTTTCTGAACATGGATTTTAAGAAGAGTGTTCTTGCCGTCATGGGTGGTGTCATTTTGGCAGGCTTGATTATGGGAGCTGGTTCATTGGGGCTTTTTGGAGCTCTTTCAGCGATGTTTGGCTTATAGGAGGGTATCATGAAAAAAACGATTTTAGTTACTGGAGGAACAGGGTATATTGGTTCTCATACGGTTGTAGAGCTGATTGAAGCTGGTTATGAAGTTGTGATTGTCGATAATCTTTATAACTCATCGAAGGCAGTTTTAAAGCGTATTGAAAAGATTACAGGGGTTCTTCCAAAGTTCTATGAAGTGGATATTCTGGATGGTCCTGCATTGAATCAGGTGTTTGAAGAAAATCATCTGGATGCAGTGATTCACTTTGCAGGTTATAAAGCTGTAGGTGAGTCTGTATCAAAACCATTGACTTATTATCAAAACAACATTGCGGGTTCATTGAATCTGTACGAAACAATGCTGAAGCATCAGGTTTATAATCTTGTGTTCTCTTCAAGTGCTACGGTTTATGGTGATCCTGCATCAGTACCAATCTGCGAAGATTTCCCATTAGGACCAACAACAAATCCTTATGGTACATCAAAGCTGTACAATGAACAGATTCTGCGTGATGTATGCAAGGCATATCCTGAATTTTCAGTGGTTCTGCTGCGTTATTTCAACCCGATCGGAGCTCATCAGTCAGGGTTGATTGGTGAAGTTCCAAATGGTATTCCAAACAACCTGCTGCCATATATTGCACAGGTAGCTATTGGCAAGCGTGAATATCTGAGTGTATTTGGAAATGACTATGATACAGTGGATGGCACAGGTGTACGTGATTACATTCATGTTGTTGACTTGGCGTTGGGACACATCAAGGCAATTGAATATGCATTTGATCACCATGGTGTAGAAGCAGTGAATCTTGGAACTGGACATGGATATTCCGTGCTTCAGGTAAAAGATGCATTTGCCAAAGCCTGCGGCAAAGAAGTAGCTTTCAAGCTGGTTGATCGTCGTCCTGGTGATATTGCAGAATGTTATGCAGATACCACAAAGGCTAAAGAAGTTCTTGGCTGGTCTGCACAATATGATATTGATACAATGTGTCAGGATTCTTGGCGTTTCCAGTCTATGAATCCAGATGGAATCAACGATTAAGTTTGTGAAATTTAACTGAAAATGGTACAAAATCAAAACTGTACCATTTTTTTCGTTTTATAGCTATGATATAATTGATAAGAGGTGAAGAAGATGGCAAGAAGACTTAAAAAATCAGTAAAGACATTTTTCTTAAGCATGATTGTTGTTTTTTTGATTGCGGCGATTGGAGTTGTCGCATATTTTGCGTTGAGTGCACCTCAGAATGATTTAAGCGATCTTCCTGATGATACGGAAGTTGTCATGCCTGATTCAGGCAATCAGACTAAGCCTGATGAAACCAGTGATCAGGATAAAATTCAGGTGGATCTGGTCGATTATACTGTGTATGATCTGGATTCTGTGAATTTCCGTTTTATTATTGCCAAAGTGCGTGTTAAATCCAATGATGCAACAAATATCAGCTTAAGTCATTTTACGACCAGTGAAGGCATTGTTTTAAGTGATGTGGACTCCTATGTGGAACAGCTGGAAAAAAACAGTCTGTTTCTGGGGAAAAAGAATGTCTGGTTTGAACTGGTTTCTTCTGAAACCAATTATCTGGCTAACATTTTTATTCCTGTTAAAGACAATGCACTTTCTTCCGTTTCACTCAGCAGTGACTTTAAAAAGAGTCATGTGATGAAGTTTGATTTGAGTGAAGTTGTCACTTCCAAGGAAGAACTGGGTTATGAAGAAGATGACATTATTTCC
>JAFYOL010000224.1 GCA_017560205.1 Erysipelotrichaceae bacterium
CAACCAGTAATCCACAATGTATTCAGGTCTATCCCAGACATAAGAGTGCAGATCATCTCTCTCGCTTATATCCTTCTGATATACAATTTCTTTATCCAAAAGTAAATCGATTCCTGGCTTTGAATGAACCAGATAAAACCGATGGGATCCTGCCTGAACATTCTGATAGGCTACAGGAAGATTCTTCAAAAAAGTACGAATCTCTTTCTGTTCAGTTAAATCAAGCTTTTCATAAGCACTGTACGTCACTTCACCGCCATTATAGACACACCATCGTGTATACTTTTTTATTATTTCTTTCTGCAACAAAGAACTTTTAGGCGAGACATCCAGACACTCCAGAAAATCCAGCATCATATGTTCGTGATTTCCTAAAATCATCTTAAATCTCTGATCACGCATAATCGTTTGAAGAATTCTGATGCCATCTGGTCCTCGATCAATCACATCACCTAGTACATAAACAGTATCTAAAGAAGACAGCATCTCTAACAATGCATCAAACTTATTGCCCATGCCATGTACATCACTGATTACATACGTTGCCATCTTCTCCCTCTTTTCTATAGATTTATTATATCAAGTTCAAATCATGAAATCAAAAAAGCACTCAACATTGAGTGCTTTCAACTTTTCAATAACTATTGATCCAGTCTGCAATTCAATAGAACCAGCACAAAGGCAATCATTGCAGTAAATGCAGAAATCCAGAACAGATGATAGCTTGTACCATACTGATACACAAACCCAAAAACCTGATTTAAGATTGCACTGCCAATTGTGTAAACCGTAGCATAAATCGCCATGGCTGAATTGAGGACATTTGGATTGACTTTCTGATAAATGTAAGAAACATAAGCCACTGAACAGACCGCAATCGATACTCCATTTAATGCAGTTGCAGCCAAGAATACCACAATACTGCTGGATGATGCACACAATGTAAAACGGACAATCTGAGCCAACGCACCCACCATAAAAATCTGAGAAGTCTTCATCTTGCTGAAGATGCGATTGGCAACCATCAAAATCAGAATCTCTGGAAACACCTGGGCAAAACTTGCAATTCCAATCATCGAGTCACTTTGATGCAGTGTATAAATCAGGTGATTTCCTGCATAATTCATAACTGTATCCATCACCATGATTGTCAGAAGCATCATCATCAAGATAAACAGATAATCACGATTCTTCAGCAGTTCAACCAGATGCACAGACAGTTTTTCATTGGATTTGCTGGATTCCATCTGATGACGATGTGGGATAAACAAAATCATCACAGATCCAACAAATGAGCAGAAGACATATACCTGCATGTAAGGTCCTGAACACCCAAAGGCAAACAACAGATTCGCAATCACAAAGCTTCCCAACAGATATCCAAGTGACCCCATGGAACGGGCAAATCCAAAATCTTTATTCTGTTCATCACAGACTTGAACACCAAAGGCATCAATCAATGAACTTGTATTCTGACGGAACACCGCAAAGATAACCGATAAAATCAGAACTGGTACAAATGCTTTCTGCATCGACCAGATCAAAGAACTTACACCGGCCATTGCCAGAAGAAATGCGATTACAGCACGTGGATTTTTAAACTTATCGGAAAGAATTCCCCAAAGCGGTGTAATCAACATAGCGGCAATCATCCCTAAAGATGTCATCAATCCTATCTGAGATCCACTGAATCCCAATCGTTCATAATATAGATTCGCGTAAGGATAAAAGACCCCTAATGTTATATAGTATACAGTATAAAAAATACAGACCAGCAGATATGCTTTATTTAAACCCTTCTTTTTCATGAAATAACTCCCCTTTAATCACAACTTATTTATCATATCACATCCATCCATAAATCCAAGACTCTAGATAGATATCATCTTTTTCAACAGATCGATAAAACATGGATACTGACCAAACAGACATTTGAAGCTGAATTCGCTGTATATCTAGTAGAATTCTTATCAATAGAATAACTTCTGAACTTAATCACAAGCATTTCATTGCAGTATCCCCACAGGAAACATCAGTTTCCTTAAAACTGAATGTTTTACAAAATCTTGAACTTATCTTTGGGCTTTATGGTTTCACAGAAGAAAAAAGGCACTTCTATTAAGCCCCTTTTCTATCTCTCAGTAAACCTGTCCCTTCCCCACCATCCAGGAATCAAATCCTTCAGTTTTACGGTTTTCTCTGTTTTCAAATCCAGCAGAATTTCAATCTCTCCGCTTTCTTTATCCAGCTGCATCATCAACTCACGACAAGCACCACATGGTGTACCCAGTCTTCCATCCGGCATCACAGCAACAACTTTATCAACCTGACTTTCCCCATGAGTGATCATATTGGCAATTGCATTTCTTTCTGCACACATTCCCAATGTTGATGCTGTATCAATGCAGACACCAACATAGATATTGCCTTTTTTAGTGAGAATTGCAGCAGCTACACCTCCTGCTTCAATAAACGGAGATATAATGCGATTGTTTTGAACTTGAACTGCTGCTTCAACCAATTTGTTCCACATTTACTTTACCTCACAATGATTCATTACAATCTTTTCTTTAACCCTGATTCTGTTTTAAGAATTCTACTAGTTCTGCATTCGTGCAGAACCAGATATCATCGCATTTGGATACAGCCGCACAGATCAATTCCATCGTCCCCCACAGATTCTCTGCATCCAGATCATAACTGTGTCCAACAATCTGACAAACTGCCAACTCTTCCTCTGTGTTCAAAAAATCAGCCACAAAATTAGTTAAATTATCATCAATATGATAAATACCTGTTTTCCAATGATAAGAATCGGAACATGGTTTAAAGCTGTTGGTAAACTCACTTTTTCTGGCATAAGCAAATCCGCAAGCTTTCGCACATTCTGCAATGCGATCATCATAATAGTCAAAAGGTACTGCAAATCCTTTTATTTCTCGTTCAAACAGCTTCTCCAAGTTTTCTTTGTCACTTTTCAGCTGATGATACAATTCTCCATCCGATAAATTGTACATATATGGATGAGTCAATGTATGTGATGCTACCTCATGACCATCATATAAATGTTTCACCTTTTCCACAGATAAACGTTTGACCTGCATTCCATTTGGATGAGTCCAAGAAAATTCATTCTGCATCAATTCAGAATTCAGATTAAATGTTCCTTTAATGCCATATTTATTCAACAGAGCTACAAAGCGTTCATCCTGCAGAACACCATCATCATAAGTAATATTAAAAGCTTTTGCCTTTCCACCAGGATACAGTTTTTTCATTGTCATTTCTCCAAACTTATTAGCTAAAGATATTTTATCATAAGTTTATAACAAATAAATCGTAAGCTCCAATAATTGCTGAGCATGATTAATTTATATGATTATCGAACAATTCGATATGATGCGATGTATTCAAAATCTTTTGAAGCAAGTTCCGGATCCTTCATGACAAATTCAGTTTTAATTCCAAGTTCTTCACACATCAAATCAAAATGACATAACGCAATCCCCATATCAATTTTCTGCATATCAATCTTACCACCATTAAAACCTTTGGTACGTTTCAAATAGAAATGTACACAATTCTGATCAACCAGGATTCTCCATGGTTGTCTGTTGACGGCAGATGGTGCAAGTCGAACCATTTCCAACGCTAAAAAGAGGTGATTTGCAGAGTCAGCAGACATAGGAGAATCAAACGATTTCTCAAACACAATCTCTTCAAAAGATTTTCTCTCATCAGCGTTGATTCCTTTTCTCATCAAAGTTTCTCTCATCGACATTTTTCTAGCAGGATAACCTATAGGACTGACACATAACATAAGTTCATCGTCTTTCAGATTCATGGCCTTAGTGAAAGCATCTCTGTCCATTGTTCCACCTATCCACACAGTACCTATACCCAAAGACTGCGCATACAGAATGAACTTTTCAAAAGCGTAGCCAAATGCTTCATTCAGAAAAGGCAAGTCCTTCACTTTCGCTCCAACATAAAGATC
Organism: Erysipelotrichaceae bacterium; assembly: GCA_017560205.1. Lineage (GTDB taxonomy): Bacteria > Bacillota_I > Bacilli_A > Erysipelotrichales > Erysipelotrichaceae > RGIG1896. The sequence continues at coordinate 3,998 of JAFYOL010000224.1, forward strand.
TGTTCCGACGACAACAGGACAACTCATCTTTTCAAGAAACTGAAATTCAATTGACATATCAAAAGGAAGGTCAATGTTTTTCATGAATTCAGATAGTTTCTCTCTATCCTGTTTTGTCAATTCTTGATCATCAAATGTACGTACACTTCGTCTTTCACGAATACTTTTTTCTATCTTCAACATTTTTTACTCCTTCTCATCACAGAACTGGTTTTTTCAGCATCGATGCGATATGAACTCGTTCTGGTTCCTGTGACTTTTCTAACTGAACCAGATGATCTACTGCGAATTTTCTTAAAACTTCCTGTTCAGCTGGCAGATTTTTTATACGATACTCAAGATTTGCCTGCTTCGTTTTCTTTATTGAGTAATGAGTAGGTACAAGATGCAGATAAACTTTTTTCTCCCCAAAGGTAGAGTGTTTCTCTACCTTGAAATAAAAGAGATTTTTGCAGATATACATATTTTTATCTACATATTTAACTGATTGTTTTTCAATCTCTTTCAAAGATGATATAGAAGGAACATAGGTGACAAATTCTGCATTAGCAAATTTATTACGCATTTCAAGCAATGATAATGGCGTTCTCGCTTCATCAATAAAATAACCATCTGTTGTCACATCCATCATAATCCATTTTTCAAATGATCTGTCATAAATTTCCGCAACGACATGATTGTCAAAATCATATGGAGAAAATGGCATCATCGAAACTCTTCTTGCAAAAATCCCCAATGCCAAGCAGCATTCAACAAATATTTTAGATTTATTCAAACAATTAATGCCATGGTCAGGATTTTC
>JAFYOL010000225.1 GCA_017560205.1 Erysipelotrichaceae bacterium
CATTGTAACCAACCATTCCTTTCTACAAGGCACACATAGGGATGAAAATGCCTTGATTTCTTATTTTGTTTCTTTTATGTTGAACTTGAAGGTGCGCACACTACAAAGCACGGTGGGGTGAGTTGCAGATTACTGTATCTCATTCAGTTCAAAGCAGCATTGTAACCAGTGCAAGTGTCATCTTTTCAAGCACACCTGAGTGGCTCTTTTAAGACAGAAGATTAATCATTGACTAATCATTTCCATTAGTGTTGATGACACAGTCACTGCAGCTCCTTCATCATAGAAAGGAGCTTTTATTTATGCAAGTTATCTATCAAAAAGCTTGTGGTGTCGATGTGCACAAATCGTTTATCGTCGCTGTCATCTGCGACTCTACTTCCACCGAACCCAAGTATATCCGTAAAAGGTTCTCGACTTATCAGAACTCTTTGATTCAATTCCGTGATTGGCTGATTTCTAATGACTGCCACAATGTATGCATGGAAAGTACCGGCAAGTATTATATCCCTGTATACAATGCATTGGAGAATCATATCTCTAATGTCGTCGTTGCCAACCCGAAATGGGTCAGAGCCATCAAAGGCGAGAAAGATGACAAGAAAGATGCCAAATGGATCGCTGATCTTTTTAAACTCGGCATCATCAGAAGCAGTTTCATTCCTTCCAAAGATATTCGTGTTCTCAGAGAACTCACTCGTTATCTTTACAAACTTGTCTGCATGACCTCTTCAGAGAAAAATCGTTATCAAAATGCTCTGACTGTAGGCAACTGCAAAGTTGATCTGGTTTTCTCCGATGTCTTTGGCAAATCTGCTTCCTCTATCATCAACCTCATTTTATCAAATGATTCCTATTCTGATGAAGACATTCTTTCCAAAATTCATGGGCGATGCAAAGCTTCAAAAGAAGATGTACTTGAAGCTGTTTATGGAACTGATTTGAATTCTGTTCAAAAATCCAGAATCAAAATCGTTGAAGAACACATGGAATATCTTGAATCTCTTAAAGCCAGGATGAATGCGTTGATTGAACAGATGATTGAGCCTTATCAAGACTACATTGATCTACTTTGTACGATTCCTGGAGTTTCTAGGAAGTCTGCAATCACAATCATCTCTGAGATTGGAACCGACATGTCTCAGTTTTCAAACCATCATCGTTTATCGAAATGGGCTGGTCTTTCTCCTTCACAGAATGAATCTGCAGGAAAGAAGAAATCTGTTCGCATTTCTAAAGCAGGAGTCTACCTAAAACCTTGTCTGGTTGAAGTCGCTCACGCAGCTGTCAAATGTAAGGATAACCCTTATTATGCAATCAAATTTGACAAGATCAGAAAGCGTAGAGGTAAGAAACGTGCTTATATTGCGATTGCCAGAAAGATTCTGGTCGCAATCTATCACATGTTATCTACTGGAGAAGTATTCAATCCGATAGATTTAGCAGATGTTGAAACTCCTGTCGAGCAGAGAATCAACTACATTTCCAATAATTTCAAACAATCTGCTAAACAGCTTAAATCCATCGGTTTGACAACTGAACAGATTCTTGAAATGATTCAACCTGCATCTGAAACATCAGAGGATCTTACTACTTAGTTTCCGATTTCTTGGGGGAAAGGGGGCACTATGCGCTCCTATCAAGTTTTATCATCTCAAATTAAATCTATTTATTTTCAGATTA
>JAFYOL010000226.1 GCA_017560205.1 Erysipelotrichaceae bacterium
CAAGTCACCGATACGTTCCAGGTTCTTGACAATCTGCAGATTAGCAGTGTACTGCTTCATTTCAACATCGTTAAGTTCACGTTTTGAAATTTCAATCAGATAGTTTGTAATCTTTGTATCCAGATCATTGATAACCTGTTCGGCCTGTTCAACACTTTCTTTCGCAGTTGATGTCTTTTCAATCAGGTAAGTCTTGGCATCATTGATCAATTTGATGACGATGTTGCTCATGGTAACTGTCAGATTCTGTGATACAGAGAGGGCAGTTGATGGCAGCTGAATGAGTGCAGGATCCAGTACGTCAGTGTTGATGTCCAGCTGTTCAGCTTCTTCACCCTTGATGACCATAGAAACGAGCTTGCACATCTGTTTAGTGAAAGGGAAGAAGACACATGTTGCACCCACGTTAAAGATGATATGCGATACGGCAATCTGCATCATTGGAGGAACCCCCATCTTATCAGATAAGAACTGGATGAATCCTACATATGGAACAAGCAGGATCATACCGATGGTTGTACCAATGACATTAAAGAAAGTGTGCAGCAGGGCAGTGCGTTTTGATTCAGTTGTACCGCCAATTGCAGCAAATGCTCCAGTGATGGTTGTACCGATGTTTGAACCAAAGACAAATGGCAGTGCAGCCATCAGTGTCATACCGCCGGATTCATAGATTTTCTGAATCACCCCAATTGTAGCAGCAGATCCTTGAATCAGTGCAGTCAATAAAGTACCAGCCATTAAGGACAGGAATGAGTTGTTCGACATCGCTTCAGCAAACATAATGAATTCAGGTACATCCTTAAGCATCTTCAAGGAGTCACCCATAATCTGAAGACCATAGAACAGACCACCAAAACCAATCAGGACTTCACCGATGTGACGTGCCTGTTTCTTGTTGGCAAAGGACAGGATTGTACCTCCTAAGAAAACAAAGTACAGTGAGAAACGTTCAATTTTCAACCCAATCAGAAAAGCAGTGATGGTTGTACCGATGTTCGCCCCGATAACAACACCTGCAGCCTGTTCAAGTTTCATCAGACCTGCACGGACAAGACCGATTGTAATTGCAGTTGTTGCTGAAGAAGACTGAATCAGAACAGTAATCACAATACCAATGATCAAAGCCATCCAAGTCTTTGATGTATATTTGTTGATGTAGTCGCGCAGTTTATCTCCGGCTAAGCTTTTTAAACCATCCCCGACAAACTTGATACCGAACATGAAAAGACCGAATCCTCCCAGGACCATGTTCCATTGCAGATCAGCAAATGTTGGTGCAGCAGTTAATAAATTCATAATATTCACCCCATTGAAGATATTTTACCAGAAGAATTAAGATTTGGTAAAGACTTTGTCAGATTTATGTTACAGACTTAACAAGAATATTGAATTTCAAACTGTTCAAGATGCGGAAAAAAATTTAAATCTCATTCAATTTAGTGTATAATAAAACAGGTGATAAAATATGAATTGTACAGTAAGAAACAGAACACGTGACAAGCATTGGAAACAGTATGCACCATTGTTTGAAACAATCATGCAGGCAACGCTTGATGAACTGGAAAAGAAAGAGGAATATGCAATTTCTATCATTCTGGTGAAAAAGCGCAAAATCCATGAAATCAATCGTGATTATCGTGGAATTGACCGACCAACCGATGTCATTACATTTGCGGCAATGGAAGGTGAATTGTTTGCCATGGAAGATGAAATCGAACTGGGAGATATTTTTATCAATGTTGATGCAGTCATTGCTCAGGCTGAAGAATATGGACACTCACAGAAGCGTGAAATCGGATTTTTGTTTGTCCATGGTTTACTGCATTGCTTCGGCTATGATCACATGACTGAAGAAGAGGAAAAGGAAATGACAGAACTTCAGAAGAAGATTCTGGATCCTATCGTTTCCAGAGAAGAGCAGTGAAAAAGTTCAAAGATGCCTTTAATGGGCTGAAGATTGGATTGAAACACAGAAGTATTGCGATACAATTTGTGATGGCTCTTTGTATCTTTGCTGCAGGTGCTATTCTGAAGTTTACGCAGGCTGAATGGCTGGCAGTCATTGGGATGTGTGCTTTGGTGATTTCAGCTGAGATCTTTAATACCTGCATTGAAATGATCTGTGATAAAATCTGTCCAGATCATGACGAAACTATCGGAAAAATCAAAGATCTTGCAGCGGCAGGTGTACTGGTCTGTGCACTGTTTGCGCTGTTAAGTGCACTATTTATTGTCTTATTTTAAAAGGAGAAAAATTATGACACAGGAAGAAATTTTGAAACATGCATTTAAGGCGATGGACAATGCTTATGCGCCTTATTCCAATTATCATGTAGGAGCATGCGTTGCATGCAAGGATGGCAGCTATTTCTATGGTGCCAACATTGAAAATGCATCTTATGGTGCAACAAACTGCGGTGAAAGAAGTGCAATCTTCGCAGCTTATTCAAACGGCAAGCGCAAAGATGACATTGAAGCAATCGCAATCGTAACTGATGGCGGTCGTGTAGGCGCTCCATGTGGTGTATGTCGTCAGGTTCTGTCTGAACTGTTGAATCAGGATACTCCAATTATTCTGTCCAATGGTACTGAAGTGGATATCTATACAATTGCAGAACTTCTGCCAGTTCAGTTTAATTCTGAGGACCTGGTGAAATGAAGAGTGGATTTGTAGCACTGATTGGTCGTCCAAATGCTGGTAAGAGTACATTGCTGAATGCACTTTTGAACCAGAAAATTGCGATCATTTCTCCAAAACCACAGACAACACGCAATGCAATCCGTGGTATTCGTACAGATGAAGATTCACAGATTGTGTTTGTTGATACACCTGGTATCCATAAGCCACATCATGCCCTTGGTGCCAACATGAACAAGGAAGCACTTGCTCATGCTGGTGGTGTGGATGTGATTTATTATCTGGTGGATGCATCAGTTCCATTTGGAAGTGGTGATGAATATGTGCTGAACACACTGAAACAGAATCGTCTGCCAGTGTTTCTTCTGCTGAATAAAATTGATCTGCTTTCTAAAGATCAGCTGGTGGAACTTTTGATTGCGTGGTCAAAACGTTATGACTTCAAGGAAATCTTCCCGGTTTCTGCAAAGATGGAAGATAATCTTGATGCACTTTTAAATGTAA
>JAFYOL010000227.1 GCA_017560205.1 Erysipelotrichaceae bacterium
AAACTAAAATCATATCTTCCATAATGTTCTCCTAAATCTTAAAAAAAAGATCATTGATCTGTTCATATGGATTGCCAAGTGAATCCAGCAGGTTTCTGCATCGTTCCATCTGTCTGGAAACTACACGGACTGAACATGAAACCGTAAGTTGTGAATCATCTTTAAAATGAACCACACATTGATTTTCTTCATCAACTTCAATGCGTTGAATCCTGCCATAATTAAGCCAGATACATCGACTGTTACTTGCAGCATGAGTAGGAAAATAGATTTCCTGCCTTGCCGGATTAACCAGTACAGCCAGTTTCTGATGGGCCTGATTGACCTTCGCAAACAGTTCCATAGATCCTTTTACACTTCTTCCATTTGCCTCACATAACAGCGAAAGAAGGTCTGCAGAAGATTGTTGAGCTCCGCACATAAGCTCCTGATAACCTAAAATGACTAGGTTTCTGTTATGATCATGATAAAAAAAGTCAATCCCCTGTATTAATTTCACAATACCCCTCCTTAAAGAAAAAGAGCGGCTGGTCTACTCAGAGCAGCCGCAATCTCCTTCACAACATTCAGATCCACACCCTGAAGATCCTCCACACCCAGAGCATCCCTGATGCATCTGACGTTCATAAGTCAGAGTATCCAGAACGAGACATTCAATTTCAAGTTTAGCACCCTTTGGCAGTGCTGCAACCTGTACACATGAACGTGCAGGATATGGATAACGTGCATCAAAATATGAAGCATATACTTCATTCATCTTTGAGAATTCACCTAGATCTGTTACAAACACTGTAGTCTTTACGATATGACGCAGTTCCAATCCCTGATCAGAAAGCAGCCCCTGAATATTCTTCATCACCTGAGCAGTCTGTTCCTCAATAGTTTCAGGCATAAATCCTGTATCTGGATCTACAGGAAGCATTCCTGAAAGATATACAAAATCTCCCAGTTTTACTCCTGGACTATAAGGTCCAATTGCCTTTGGTGCTTTAGCTGATTCAATTTTCTGTAAAAACATGATAATACCTCCATTTAATCGTCATCATCCAGGTCTTCACTGTCCTGATAGTAATAATATTCTTCTTCAATATGTTTGCGTACTCGTTTTCTATTGATGCTTTGAAGAAGACCATAAGCCATCAGAAACAGAAAAAAAGACAACGTCGCTATTGAAAGAAAGTCATTGATATTTTCTATCATTTCAGTCACCTCGAATCTATTATAAACAATTTAAACACACAGTTCAAATAAGATGATATTTTTTATCTTAGTTCGGTAAATTTTAACAATGATTCTATGCATAGTTGCCTCATCTTATCCAACACTAGTATCAGGAGGCGATAAAAATGGCTCGTAAAGAAAAATCAAATCAGATGGAACGTTTTGTAGCTGTCAGAAAAAACAAGGATGGCAGTCTGCATCAGTTCAAGTCAGACTCTGGTAAAGTCTATGACTATGAAATGGCTGTTGAAGCTGTAGAAGCAGGCAAGATTGAAAATGCAATGCTTTTTACAGGCAGAGACGGCAAACAGTACATCCGTTCTAAAAATGACGGAGATCCATCAACAAAGCTCAGCGAACTGAAAGAGTTCTAAAACAAAAGGTCGGAAAACTAATTTCCGACCTTTTCTTCTTTCATTATCCACAATGCAACATTCATCAAAAGACACACAATCATTAATACAAGTCCTGAAAAACGACCTATTTCTCCTGCTGCCCTTAAAATATCAAAACCAGCCTCTGTAGTCAGCTGCATGGATGCCACAAAAAGAAAACATCCATAACACACAAGAAACAAAAGACCCGCAATAACAAGCACAGCCGTAAACAGCTTCATTGAAGTGCAGTACACATGATCACTATCCTGAAATAAGATAATCAATGCAGCTGATACCATGAAAACATCAATAGGATCAATGCTTTTTAAGACAATCCACAGTACATTCTGCCCTGCATACAGATATTCCATTGCGTTAAAAATCAGTTTCCCAAGCAGAAATGAATCCACTGCAGCACTTTCAAACAAAAGCATATAATCATACGGATTGCTGTATAAAACCACAGTATTGCTGGCGGCAATCATATAATAATCACAAATCAGATAGAAGACAGAAAACAAAAGAAACAGAATACAGCACCGAACCTTATTTTTTGAAAACCAGGTATCCAGATTATTCAAAGTCATTCAGAAAATCTGCCCCTTTCAAAAACTCATCTGTACTCAATTCTTCATAGTTTCTCTGACGCAGCACTTCATAAACTGCAATCGCAACTGTATTGCTTAAATTCAACGAACGTGCTGATGGCACCATAGGCAGACGCGCACAATCATCCAGATGATCTTTTAAAATGTGTTTATCAATCCCTGTGCTTTCCTTGCCGAACACCAGATAAATATCCTGTGTTTCTTCTGAGAAGTCAAACTGTGATGGTGCCTTATGACCATAACGAGTCAGAAACAGATAACGTCCCTGATTCTTACTGTAGAAATCATCCCAGTTCGGATGCACTTCCATTGTCAGATTCTTGCGATAATCCATACCCGAACGACGAATTGCACGTTCTGAAATATCAAATCCCAAAGGTTCAATCAGATGAAGCTTACACCCTGTTGCCACGCAAGTACGCATGATATTCCCTGTATTCTGAGGAATCTCAGGTTCAAACAACACAACATGAATCATGAAGCTACCACCTTTCTAACCACAAACAAAAAGACTGTTGAACACCCTGCTAAAAACGCAATAAACAGGACAACTACTTTCGTTACTAAATCAAAGAAGAACTGAAGCGGAACCATGTTGATCAGCACACTCACATTAGGATCCAAAAGCCACAGATCGTTGCTGAAAAAGATAGTATGGAAAAAACGCCACATTGCATCAAAATCCACAGCAGCACCAATCAACACTGCAGCACAGACCATCATAAAAGCACCCAGTGCCTTATAGAACGAAACCGCAAGAGATGCCACAACTTCTTTTTTCAGCTGAAGAATGTTATAACCAAAAATCACAAGAGCCAGAACCAATGTCACATTTCTGACCAGCATGGCATTCTGATAGAGCACTTTGACATCCACCATGTGCAATGTATCACGTTCATCAAACACGTTGCGTACCACTCCGTGAATTTCTGCATCAATCTTTAATACTTCTTCTGTATCTTCAAGATAACCCAAAAGATGTTCAGTAACCATCATCAATTGTTCATCTGAGATTCCAATGACTTCTGCTGTATTGTTTTTATCGTATTCCTTGACATAGAAATTACGATCAAAGCAGCACACATCCACCAGTGTCAGAAAGACTGCGACAATAAGCAGCATCCAGCCCAGCACTAAAAACTTAGGCTTCTTCATGATCCAGATACTCCATCAGTTTCTTTAATGCATTTCCACGATGAGAAACAGAATTCTTCATTTCGTCCGACACATTCGCTGTTGTTGTACCAAATGGCGGATAATAGAAAATCGGATCATAACCAAATCCATTTGGACCTTCAATCTTATCATGAATATATCCTTCAATAGTTCCAGTAAATGTCATTTCTTTTCCATCAGGATATACCAGACCCATTGCACATACGAAACGTGCTGAACGAGCTTCACCTTCTACATCTGCAAGACGTGAAAGAATAATTGTGTTCTTTGTCTTATAATCTGTATCTTTCCCAAGATAACGTGCTGAATGGATACCAGGAGCACCTTTTAATGCATCAATCACCAGACCTGAATCATCTGAAATGACTGGAATATCAAGATGCTTTGCAATGCTTCTAGCTTTAATCAGTGCATTTTCTTCAAAAGTTGTCCCATTTTCTTCAATATCAAACTGTTCTTCAAGATCCAGCAGAGATTTCACCACAATTCCTCTTGGTTCCAGCATCTTCTTGAATTCTTCTACTTTATGAGCGTTGCTGGTCGCAATCATCAGTTCTTTCATTGTTTTTCCTCCCTGATCACATCAAGTTCCTGTGTGATCCATACTCTTTCCGGCTTACAATGCTGAGCATTGTAAATCAGCATCTGTACAGCTCTTCTACCTTCATAGAATCCTGCACAACAACTAGTATAATGCGAAAGCATGTCTTCGTCAAAACCATGCTTTTCAACCATCAATTGAATCATCTGTTTTCTTTCCGGAAGATTCTGCAGTTTAAAAATCTTAGGTGGTCTCTGTTTAAACTGCATCATATAATCATTCAGCAAAATGCACTCAACCAGTTCACTCTTGCCTACTGCATCTTTAACCAACAGATACAGATCAGTCAGCTGATAAGGTTCCTTCAACTGCTTCATTTTCTGTCCACAGATGACCATAAAATCAAAGGCATTCTCAATCAAACCTAACTGTAAAAAAGTACGAATGGACTGTTTGAAACGACCACTGTTGTACAGCTTTTCAGTAGCGTGATACGCTCCAGTAATCTTATCCATTTCCTCAAAAGAAAGCCATGGTGTCGCCTTGATATCATAAGGAGGTCTTTCATCCGAACAGAATCCCTCACCCATTGACTCTTCCTTGATTTTAGTCCCCTTTAATAACTTTAAGATACCCAGCTGAATCTCATCCACCTGTGTTTCAAATAACTGATTATAACTGTCTTTAAAGGATTCAAATCCTTCATATGGAAGTCCTGCAATCAGATCTGCATGAATGATATATCCCAGGTCACTTAATGAACGCAATACTTCTTTCATCTTAGGATTGTTCTGTATACGTCCTACGGCTTTTAGTGTCTTTTCATTGAAAGACTGCACCCCAGCTTCAAAACGATATCTGCTGATTTTAGCTTCATGAACCAGAAAATTCATCATTTCTTCATTCAAACGATCAGCTACAATCTCAAACTGGAAGGATGTATCCAGATTCAGCTGTTCAATCAAACGGGCAATCCACAAAGAAAATTTAGGATTGGCATTGAATGTGCGATCCAGAAACTTGACCTGCTTTACTGGCACTTCCTTTAAACGTGTCAGCTGTCTCTCAATGTATTCCTTGGAAAAGAAACGCACTTCATCATCCAGTGAACTCAGACAGTAACTGCAGCGATATGGACAGCCACGTGATGTCTCAAAATAGAAATAACGATGAGCGGAATCCTTCCTATCCACATCCAGAAAATATGGACTGTCCAGACTTTCCAGCCACTTTAAATCAACCTTTGCATAAGCTACATCACTGACATAATCTAATGATGCATACCCATCAATCTTCTCTTCCTTTAAACAAGCCTGCCAGAGGATTTTTTCTCCTTCTCCTCGAAGCACAGCTTCAACAGGCAGTTTCAGCCACTGCTCATATTCATAGCTGACTTCAGGACCCCCAACAAAAATACGAAGTTCAGGCTTCATTTCTTTCAGTATGACAATCCACTTTTTAATCACATCAGCTGACCAGATATACGTTGAAATTGAAATGACATCAGGATTCTTTGCCAGAGCCTTTTCAGCACATTGGATAAGGTCATCCTTGATGATGAATTCCATGATTTCAGCATCAATTCCTTCAGGTTTTGATACATACAGCCATCTGAGTGCCAATGCCTTATGAATATATTTTGCATTGAATGCACATAAAAGTACTTTCATTAAATCACCATCGCTATTTTATCATTTTTAAGACCCTATTTAAAGAAAAAGCATGCCCAAGGGCATGCGATTAAATCAACTCAAGCAAACTTGATGCAATAAGACCAGATTCAATTTCTTCTTCACGAATCAATAGAATTCCAAGTTCCTTCGCTTTCAGATAAAGAGGTTCATTGTCTTTTAAGGACGGTGCTTTGGAAATGACTGCAGCCTTGCCTAAAGTACCTCCCAGTTTCTGAGCGAGAAGTTTGATTTCATACAGGTCCAGTGCAGTACATTTGTTCATCTTACAGGAAACAAACACAGGAATGCAGTTTTTAATCACAATCAAATCAATTTCACATGTTGGATCATTGTGATTTTTAGACTGTTTATTCCAGTCAACAACAGTGCTGATGCGCACATCATCAAACAAGCCGGAATTCAAACATTCAAGATAACTTTGATACTCCAGCCATGCACCGGAATCTTTCAACATATTCATGAGCGTACGATTTTTAAACACCAGGTGCAATCGATTTCCATGTTCAAACACCTGAATGACGTTCATTTTCTGAAGTCCCTCCAGCAGTTTTTTCTGTCCTTTATCTTGAGGTTCATCCAGCCAGATTGAACAGTCATCATCTTCATTTTCACGAATCGCCTTGGCAAAACTACTCAACAAGCGAGTCCATGAGGAAGAATCACGATTCATCAACTGAATAATCAAGTCCATATCCTGCTTCATTTCATCATTCAATTCAGGAAGCGCATGTGAAGTCTTGAGTATTTCTCCTGCAGACAAACAGATGACATCTTCAATCTTTAAGTGAGGAACTTTGAACTTTGTTTTCAACACATCACATCCATAAATATCATGAAAAGACTTTCTCTGAAAATTGAGTGTGTAGCATTTCTGCTTTGTACGTTCACAGAAACGTGCCATCTGGACCAGAAGTGTGCGTGATCCATTGGACAGATTAAACATCGCATCAGGATACCTTCTGCTTAAGTCCTCAAACACAGCATCATTATGACCATTGACTTCAATAAATTCAATGTTGGTTATGCCCTTTTTATTTAACAGTTCTTTCAATGTAGTACGTTTATTCTGATAGTCGTGATGTTCATCATACAGATAAACAATCTGATCAAAATCAAATACAAGTGGACTGATGATGTTTTCAGTCTGTTCATAGTCTAGAATTTCAATACAAGTGCTCATACTTCACCTTCTTACACTATTTATTATACTTCAAAAAGCGGTTACATGATACTTTGCAATTGAAACATTGAAATAAAATCGTTATAATATTACGGTACGAAAGAAGGTATATTATGAGTAAAGTTAGAACACGTTTTGCGCCATCTCCTACAGGATATATGCATATCGGTAATCTGAGAACTGCATTGTATGAATACCTGGTAGCGAAAAAAGAAGAAGACGGTGTTTTCATTCTCCGTATTGAAGATACTGACCAGGGACGTCTTGTTGAAGGTGCAACAGATATTATTTATGAAACAATGAAACAGTGTGGACTGTTCCATGATGAAGGACCGGATATCGGTGGTAACTATGGTTCTTATGTTCAGTCAGAACGTATGGCATCTGGTATCTACAAGGAATATGCTTGGAAACTGGTTGAACTGGGAGGAGCACATGTCTGCTTCTGTTCAGAAGAAGACATCGAAGCACAGCGTCAGCTGGCTACTGCAAAGGGTGTATCATTCAAGTTTGATGACCCTTGCAAAAACCTGAGCAAAGAAGAAATCGATGCGCGCATCGCTGCTGGCGAAAAGTATGTTATCCGTCAGAACATCAATCCTGAAGGAACAACATCATTTGATGATGAAGTTTACGGTACAATCACAGTAGAAAACAGCACTCTGGATGAAAGCATCCTGCTGAAGTCTGATGGTTTCCCTACTTACAACTTCGCTAACGTTATCGATGACCACATGATGGAAATCACTCACGTTGTACGTGGTAATGAATATCTGTCAAGTACACCTAAGTACAACCTGCTGTACGAAGCATTCGGCTGGGAAAAGCCAATCTATGTACACTGCCCTCCTGTCATGAAGGATGAACACCACAAGCTCTCAAAGCGCAATGGTGATGCTTCTTTCCAGGATCTGGTTGCCAAGGGATATCTGCCAGAAGCAATTATCAACTACATCGCACTGCTGGGATGGTCTCCAGAAACAGATCAGGAAATCTACACTCTGGAAGAGCTGAAGAAAGCATTCAACGTGAAGAGAATCGGTACTTCTGGTTCAATCTTCGATATTGAAAAGCTGAAATGGATGAATGGTATGTACCTGAGAAACATGACTCCTGAGAAGTATCATGAACTGGTTCTGCCATACATCAAGGAAGCTGTAAAAGCTGATTATGATACAGTACAGATTGCAGAAATTCTGCATCAGCGTGTATCAGTACTGGGTGAAATCAATGAAATGCTGGATTTCTTCGATAACTATCCTGCATATGAAAATGATCTCTACAACAACAAGAAGATGAAGACAAACCCTGAAGTGGCTCTGTCATCACTGAAAGCTGCAAGAGAAACTCTGGCTGTTACTGAAGACTGGTCACAGGCAAACCTGCACGATGTGCTGATGAATCTGGTTCAGACTCTGGGCATCAAAAATGGTCAGCTGCTGTTCCCTGTTCGTATCGCTCTGACAGGCAAGGCATTTACACCAGGCGGGGCAATCGAAATCGCTGCAATTCTGGGTAAAGAAGAAAGCTTGAAGCGTCTGGATGCATCTATTGCACAGCTGGAAGCTTAATCAACACACTTAAGAGGTTATGATATAACCTCTTTTTCTTTGCAGAAAAACATGATAAAGTTGAATCATGCTGGAAACGAGACGACTGAAAATCAGAAAAATGACTGAGAAAGATGCTTTTGATCTTTTCAGCATGCGTTCAAATCCACTTCTTCATCTGCATACAGATACTGCAGCTGATAAAACCATTGAAGATACATTGAACTATATCCATAAAATGAATGATGGGATGAATCAAAACAAGTGGTATGTATGGGCAATCGAACTGAAAGAATCCAAAAAGACAATAGGAACAATCAGTCTTTGGAACTTCAACGAAGACAGAACAGTCGCTGAATTTGGATTTGGTATTCATCCTGACTTACAGAATCAAGGTTATATGAGTGAAGTCCTGAATTCTTTGTGCAGACATCTTTTTGATACACTCTCCCTTACCAGAATTGAAGCTTATACAGAAGTTTCAAACATACCGTGTCAGAAACTGCTGCGCCGCTGTGGATTCTGTCAAACTGGAACTGTCGATGATCCAGGATTCATTCAGAACCGAACATTTCATATGATGATCTATACCAAAACAAACAGCAGTGTTATCTAGGAATGCATTTCCCTGATTTATCACTGCTGTTTTCAATTTCAAAATTTTAAAAAAAACGACTCAATTTCTTGAGTCGTTATGTATTTAGCCTTAATTAAGCGTTGAGTGCTTTCTTAGCTACTTCAACGATAGCTGCGAATCCCTGTTCATCGTGAATAGCGATTTCAGACAGCATCTTTCTGTTAACTGTTACGTTAGCCAGTTTCAGACCGTGCATCAGCTTAGAATAGCTGATATCGTGCATTCTTGCAGCAGCGTTGATACGAGCGATCCACAGCTTGCGCATTTCACGCTTAGTCTGCTTACGTCCGATGTAGCTGTAACGCAGTGAACGCATTACCTGTTCGTGTGCAGTTCTATACAGCAGGTGCTTTGAGCCAAAATAACCCTTAGCCAGCTTCAGCACTTTCTTATGACGTGCTCTAGTTACCTTACCAGTTTTTACTCTCATCGTAATTTCCTCCTTCGATTAGTCCTGAATCAGCAGTTTGATACGCTTCATATCGCTCTTGGAAACCAAGGCAGACTTTCTCAGCTGAACTTTCTGCTTATGTGTTTTGTTGGCAGCGAAGTGTGATACATATGCATGACCTCTCTTCAGCTGTCCTGATCCTGTTCTTTTTACACGCTTAGCGAGCGCTTTTTTTGTCTTCATTTTAGGCATAATCTTTACTCTCCTTTACCTATTTTTTCTTTGGCGTCAATACTACTGACAATGTATTTCCTTCCATTGTCGGCTGCTTGTCGATGCCAGCTACATCTGACATCTGTTCAATGAACTGATTCATGACCTGCTTCCCTACGTCCTGACGTGTAATCATACGTCCGCGGAATCTCATGTCAACCTTGATCTTCATGCCGTCTTCTGCCCAGCCTCTAGCCTGGCGCAGTTTTGTTTCAAAGTCATGAGTATCAATAACAGGAGACAGACGAAGCGGCTTGACTTCAGTTACATGCTGTTTCTTCTTTGCTTCCTTTGCTTTCTTCTGTTGTTCAAAACGATAACGTCCATAATCCAGAATCTTACATACTGGAGGTACAGCATTTGGTGCTACACACAGCAGGTCCAGATTTGATTCGTACGCTTTTTCCAGAGCTTCACGGCGCATCATTACACCGAGCTGCTCACCAGAAGCAGAAATGACCATGACTTCCTTAAAACGGATGTTCTCATTGACCAATTCTTCAGTTCCATGTTTCTTGCTAATAAAAGACACCTCTTTCCAATTCATCAAAAAAAGCAGGACAGACACATTCTTCCCGCTTCAAACTTATTTCTAATCAAGTCTTTCTGCAGCGTCGACCCAATTCCTTTGGAATTCGGGTGAGAAGAATCTTCTACTTTCCACATCTTTATTTGCTCAAATAGAATAACACAACTTAATAGTTGCGTCAATAGTTTTTAGAAAACAAATCCAGAAACTTTTACATCTACACTTCCACATTTCAGATTGGTCATCAACTGAATGTTCTGTGTAATGCGATCCTGTACTTCTTCACAAATCTGGTTCACATTCACACCATATTTTACCTTGGCTTCAACACCAACGTGCAGACGATTGTTTTCAATTCGGCAGACAACAGCCTTCTTCGCATCTGCAAGCACGCAGCCTTCAATTTCATCCATTGAAATCTTTGCGATTGTTTCATATACGCCCTTTGACAAAGCGATTAATCCAGACTGTTCAGTCTTTTCTTTAATGACAATATATTCGTGTGCCATAAAATTCCACCTCACTATAGAGTTATTATATCAGATTCTCTTCTATTTTCAAAATACTTCTTATTCAAATGATACTTCTATCAATACATCTTCATCACAGATCAAATCAATCAATCCAATTACTTTCACTGCAGTTTCATGTGATTTCTCTGATTCAGGCAAGACAACACGAAGAATTTCATTGTTTTTTTCGACAAAACATTCCTCATATCCATTCTCTTTCAATATAGATTCTACATTCTGTTCAAAAAGCACAATTCCCTGCAGCACTGTATTTTCCTGCAATACTTCCAGCTTTTCTTCACTTGTGGTTGTACTGTTGGAAATGACCTGTTCATTCTGATTCATTGTTTCTTCATTTTTCTGCTGTTTCAGTTCATTGTATTGTTCAATGACATTTTCTTCAATGGATGTAATCAGCTGATCTGGTTCAATGGTGATGGAATCTGCAGGCAATGTCACATAATAAACACCTAAAAGCACCACCAAAGTAAACAATGTCAAAAAAGTAAAAGCCTGCTTGTTCATAGAATTTCCTCCGCTTCAGTAAATTCTATGTTCAAACAGGCACAATATACCTAAAAGATACCGTTGAGTTTTCTTTCCAGATGCTTTAATGAATCCGGAAGAATCTTGATCAACTGCTCATCATCACTGCAGAAACTTGATAAGGCATCCACATGTTTTCTGAAGATTTCCATGAGCTTCAACAGTCTTTCTTCATAAATCACTTCAATACGCCCTGATTTAATCATGCATCTGGCTACACATTGCACCAAAGCATCCTTTGCCATCTGGGATACCAGTGTTGAGCATTCAGAGAATACACTTTCATACCAGTGTCTTTCCACAATCAGATTGCGCAGAATTTCAAGGAAGACTCTGAAATCTTCAAGATTATCTCCTGGCTCTACCGCAAACAGCATCACAAAGAACACATGCCACTCATAGTCTGTGTTCAATACACTTTGCCAGTATTTTCCCAGTTCATCACAGAATGGATCCGGATGAGAGAATTCACGTTCCAGATAAATTGGCTTCGTAAAATCAAGTTCAGATTGTTTCAACGCATTGAAATGTTCAAAATATTCAATCATCTTAAAGTGCGGATTTTCAGCATTGATGAAATCCTTGATGTAAATGTACTGACTTAAAATCGCACTGCACTTTTTAAAATCTGTTGTAAAACCTAATGTTTCAACCATTTTCAATGAATACAGATCATTGATGGACTTAGCCAAGAATGATTTGAATCCCTGTTCACTGAAGCCAAAATCAGAATTGTCAGCACTTTGAGTTGTCATCTGTTCATAAACAATCTGCAATTGATGGTCAACTACTTCAAGATTGTCATGAATGGAAGAAAGAACTGATTTCATGAAACGGTCATTGAAGATAATATGAGGATTCTTGTAGACCACCTGATGTTCAATCTCTGACCAGAATCGATGTACCAGAGCTTTAATCTGAAACTCAAAATTCACTCTTTCACCATCATACAGATAGTAACCATCAATACGATACAGTGTAAAACCATTGCGCTGTGTCTGAGGCTGAGGCATATTCAGATTCAGATACAGGTTTTCATCTTCAAAACTTTGCGCATACCCTGAAAATGCTGGTTTGAACTGTTTTAAAAGATGCTGATAAAT
>JAFYOL010000228.1 GCA_017560205.1 Erysipelotrichaceae bacterium
CAGAATGACAGATGTGACACAAATCTCAACGGCATAATTATTCAGTTCCTTATAAGCAAAATAACCATCTTCCAAAGGAAGAAGAACTGTAAAGGAAGCACCATTTCCAATTGGAAGTGTAATTCTGCCCTTTAAAGTATTTCCTGTGACTTCTGATTCAACATACTGTTTATTATCAGGATTTGCCCCAAGATAGAATTCCATTTCTGAAGCATCAAATTCCTTAGGGAAGTGAATCTCAAAAGAATAATTCTTAATCACTGTATCCCATGACCCAATCAGATTGTAATAGAACATCTGACGACCATCCAGTCCAAGATCTCTTAACTGAAGATCATAGCTGACAATGTATGTTTCATATTCATTGGCATAAGCAAACTGACTGCCAATCACAATACGCACACCATCACTCTATTCTTCAATCTCATAATTCTGACCAGAAAGAACATTCACATCCGTAACAGGCAGATAATACTCTCTTTTTACATTTTCGGAATCAATATCCCAGTTCATTTTATAGCGAGTTGGAATATCAAAATAAACTCCATGACGCTTATAATCAAAATGAACATTCATTGTTTCTGTTACTTCAACAAGACCATCTTCATTCACTGTCAGTTCTACATGATAATCTTCAATTGTAAACGCCTCGGCTGCATGAATTGACAACAAAGGTGCAAACAACGCCATAACAAAAAACAGACACGCCAGAATAATGATGATTTTCTTCATCAACTTCATCAAATCACTCCTTTTAGAAAAGGCATCGCGCGCGCAATGCCTAAAACTGTACTTTTACATTTGCTCGTTCAACTTCATTTGTGATTTCAAACAAAGGCTTCACTGTAAAATGAGCCATTGATGCCACAATATTGCTTGGAATACTCTGACACTTGATGTTGTAAGACTTCACAACTCCATTGTAATATTTGCGTGAATTCGCAATTTCATTTTCCATCTGCTGAAGCTGACGCTGCAGATCCACAAAATTCGCATTCGCCTTCAATTCAGGATAGCTCTCAGAAATCGCCATCAGACGCGAAAGAGCACTGCTCAATGTACCTTCTGCAGCAGCCTTTGCCTCAGGCGTCTTCGCATTTACGGCAGCACCACGAGCCGCAATAACACTCTCCAGTGTCTGAGCTTCATGCTTTGCATACCCCTTCACTGTCTCCACCAGATTAGGAATCAGATCATAACGCTTCTTCAGATAAATATCCATTGTTGAATATGCTTCTTCACACTTCACATTCAGAGAAACAAACCCATTGTACGTTGAAATATACCAAACAGCCACAACAGCAACAATTCCTAAAACAATCCAAATCATATCCATTTCTCCTTCTTTCATGTATAATTATTATATGTCATTTGACCTAAAAAGAAAAGAGGACCAGAATATGCCTAAAAAAGTACTATGTGTCATCGATCATGATTTCGATAATAAAATCCCATCATTTTTTTCACCAGAGCAGGTCATCTGTGTCAAAAAAGGTGAAGTAACTGAAGAAATGCTCAACGAAGCAACTGCTGTTGTCGGCAACCTTTCAGCTGACAAAGTCAACAAGATGCCTCATCTTGAATATCTGCATGCAGAAAGTGCAGGCGTCAACCAGTATGCAGGCATCATTCCATCTCATATCACAATGACTTGTTCATCAGGATGTTATGGACATGCCATGAGTGAACACATGGTTGCAGCTGTTTTCTATTTCTATCGAATGTTTGGCTATTATGTAAGAAACCAGAGAATGAGAAGATGGAGAAATGAAGGTCACGTTGATTCCGTTGAAGGTTCAACATGCTTGGTTGTTGGATTAGGCGACATTGGAAAAGCATTCGCTAAACGCATGAAAGCCATGGGATGCAAAATCATCGGCATCAAACGCAACATTCATGAAAAACCAGATTATGTGGATGAACTGACAACACTGGATCATTTAAATGAACTGCTGCCAACCGCAGATATCATCGCAATGTGTCTGCCTGATACCCCAAACACAAAACAGGTTCTTTCAGAAGATAACCTGCGCTTATGCAAGAAAAATGCAGTATTAATCAACGTAGGACGCGGTGTCAACATCGACAGCACAGCACTGGTCAGCGTATTGGATGAAGGCTGGTTCAAAGGCGTTCAGCTGGATGTCGTTGATCCTGAACCACTTCCTTTCAACAACAAACTCTGGAGCTATGAAAATGTTCTGATTACACCACACATCTCAGGCGGATACAACATGCCACAGACTCTGGAAAAAGTCATCAACCTGGCTATCCGCAACATCGATAACTATCTGAATGACAGACCACTTGAAAATCTGGTTTCTCATACAGAAGGCTACAGAATCAACAATGATTGATTTTTCCTGAAATCTGAGTATACTAAGAGTACAGTACATGTTTTCGGGGATGTCATGGTTTCGACAGGTTTATGTTGGATTCGGACTTCAGTGGAGCGGTGACCTTATCACCAACTAAAAATAACTGGAAACAGATTAAGTTTCGCTGCTTAATTAGCCAATAGAGGCTCGCAGCTGTTACCCCTTTGGTGTTCATGACATTGGGTGTGGCATAAGATTCATGAAATACGGTGAAGTGCAGCCTGGGCATGGATCCCGACAATTCTACAGGCAAATTCAAACCAGAGTGTTAGTCTGTCCACAAGGTTTGTCTTATTTCTGGCAGAATAAACTGTAAAGGTCTGAATGTGGGACTACTCTTGGACAGGGGTTCGACTCCCCTCATCTCCACCAATTTCAAAATCATATGTACTGTATAGAAAATGCCGGACAAAACAGTCCGGCATTTTTGAATATTTAAATTAGTTTGTGAATGTTACCACTTAAAGTAAATATCATTTAATCAAATTCTTTTTAATTCTTTTGTCAGCAATATCATAGACTTCGTTATCTGCTCTTAAACCAATGACGATAATCAGCATAATGCCATTCACTTCTATGAGCTGATAGACAATTCTGATTCCACTTGATCGCAGTTTTATTTTTAGAAATCCATGAAGTTTTGTGTCAGAATGGTTTCCAAGAGTTTTCCCATACCCTCCTAGCTGTTCTGGTAAAGGGTTTAGAGAAACCTTATTCAAAGCTTTAACGACAAGTTTCCTTTGGCTTCCATCAAGAGATTCAAAATCTTTTAAGGCTTCAGGAATGAACTCAATTTTCCAAGTCATTATTCAAACTCAACCTCATCCATAGCATCAATTTCCTGCTGATTAATATTAAAACGGGCATAAACTTCTGAGGCAGGAACTGTATTCTCTGGATTAAAACCAGTCATTCTTTGTACAGCCATTTTTAACAGTCGTGCTTCTTCAATTTCATCGGCAAAACGAATATATTCTTCAGGAGACATTAAGACACATTCAGGAACATTGTTTTTAATAACGACTTTGGGTCCTTCACCTCGCACAGATTCGAAAATCTTACCAGCCTTCCCTTGGTTAAACCAAGAAATAGGAACAGTGCCATTCAAAATATTTCTAATAGACATGTTATCACCTCAATAATAGTATATGCTGAGCAACCGAAAATATCAATGTATTTATCAATATATTTATCGATGTTTTTATAGATAAAGCTAAACTTCAAATAAAAAAAGACTTTGCGCTTTATACCGCAACTCAACTCGCACTTAAAATGCATAACTGAAAAAATAGTTTTCCAGTTGCAGATCAGCATATATACATAACCCTTAATACAAAGCAGTCTTTTAAGATCATCATGGGTTCGTCTATTTTTTCATCATCTCCACCAAATTAAAAATTGATGTGTACTATATAGAAAAATACCGAAATACATTCGGTATTTTTCTATATTTTTCTATTTTTTGTACTTGAGAACCAATTCTTTAAGATCCTCTACTGTAAAATCATCCAGAAGAAAACGATTGTCATCATATTTCTTTTTCTTACTTTCTGGTAAAAGATTCATAAATTGATCATATTCCATTTTACAAAGACTACTTTTGTCCCCTTTAATGACCGGCCAAAGCTGCCATTCTTTACATTCTAATGCTTTTCCGGTTCTATTGTCAGTGATTCCAAACGGAACCATTGGACGATATGGAAACAGTGATGGTTCATCATTAAATAAAAGATAAACTCCAAAAATCCCGTTAGGTCCCATAAAGAACCTAGGCACCTTATAGTTCACACCTAAAGACTGTTTCTCATGTAGCCATTTTGAATAATCATTAGAATTCTCCAAAAAAAGTTTAGCTTCCCTTTCACCTATTGTTAACTCCCACATTGCAGAAGGTAACATTTGTGAATGACCAGTATCAAGTACTCGCTGAGAAATTTCTTTGATTACTTTTCGATTAAAGTTAACCATGTCATCAAATCCCTGGATAAAATTTGCTAAAGTCATTTGATGATCATCAACAATCAACTTTCCATTCCAATAATTAACCATTCGTTCAACAGCTTCATAGAAGTCCTTTATTTCCTGGACTGTTGATGGCATTGGAAGGCGAAGAGAAATTGATTTATTTTCTTTAGGATTCCATATGACACTAAACCCTCGTCCGATGCTCTTAGGGTTATATGCAACAAATTCCGTTTCCCCCATCACTCCAATTTCAAGTTGGTAATTCACATAATCCCCATAATGTAACTTGTTTCCTAAAATCACTTCAAGAGGCATCGTCTTGTTGCTAAATAACTTCTGTTTAATCAATACATCAATAGCCATAATTAACCCCCCTTTCTTACCGGTTTTTCATTCCTTTATCTTTATTATATTTGAATATAAATGAAATTCAAAGCTTGTTCCAAGTCAAAATAGGGCTTTTTTCTCTCACACACTTCAAAAACATAAAACTATAACATAGTTCTTTAGCTGTGGGTCACAAATAAGATTTATTTGTAAGTAGTAAACATCTTTTGTCTTTCATATAATTTTCACTGTCATTTATATATCACTTTTAGAACAAAGCAATCTTTCGATATGATTTGAGGTTCATCCATTTTTTCATTGGCGCCACCATACTTATAGTTGGGCGAACCACTATACCATGTACTGAATCTTATAGAACCGAGATTATGATTGTGAGCATTGCACACAATTGTAATCTCTTTTTTATTTTCTGTACCGATAACAATGACTTGATTAATTAATACATCACAAATGTATTTCTATTACTGAAGAACATTGGTTTTTTAATTCAATAACTACAAATATTAATTTTATCGTAAGACTTACTATAACAACATAAAAAGGAATGGCAACACTGATGATCAAACCCATTCCTAAGTTAATTTTATTGATTTTTTTCGTTTTAATCAAAAATCCTTGTTATGTCCTGATGTCGATTTACAACACGAACTATTTCTACATATTCTTTTCCAGATTTGTAAATTACTACATAATCTTTCCAAACTGCATACTTATAACTTGTTCGAAAGCTGACACGCTTCGAAAGATCTGCTCCCATCCCTGGAAACAACTGAATGTTTTCAAACATTCCATAAATTTTGTTTATTGTTTTTGTGGCTTTTTCAACATTGTCTTCCGCTATATAATCACGGATTTCTTTTAAATCTTTTACCACCAGTGGGTTAACCCTAAGTTTCAGCATAGGTTACTCTACCATTGCAGCTTTCAGTTCATCCAGACTAAGCCAACCTTCACCGTCTTTTACAGCTTCTTCTGCTTCCTGCAATTTCATCAACAGCTTCTTTTCTGCTCTAGCTCTCTCGTAATCTTCAATATCAAGCACCACAAATCTTCCTCGCCCATTCTTCGTGAGAAACACTGGTTCACCTACCTGACAATTCTTCAAAACTTCATTATAGTTTCTTAAATCTGATACTGGCAAAATATTTGGCATATCCATTCTCCTTTCATTTCCTATCTACTTTTATTATACGTACATTGCTGTAAAATTCAACGTAAGATATTACAGCTTTCATCAAATATTATTTTGGTGTCTTTTTTATTATTTACACACATCTTAAAACAAGGAGTTTTCATACGACTCATCGTCTAGAAAACTCCTTGTTTTTACTATAATTTATGCAATTTCCTTCAATGGATCTACATACTGCTTAATGCGTGCATCGCGCATTTCTCTGTATTTCTTACCACCATTTTTATGCATGTTGTGCAGATACTCATGATGATTCAGAAGAATATCCGGATTATCCTGAGCAAGCATCAGAATTGCAGTTGAAGAACACTGGTCAGATGCTCTTTCAAAGTAAGTCAAAGCTTCCATGAAAATCAGACCTGAAGTAATTGAACATTCACCATTCTTCAAACGCTTTGTATGCTTAGCCTTCAAAACCATGACCATATCATCAATAGTTTCTTCTAATGGTTCAATCATTTCAGCCTTATTCAGATCATTATCTGCTAAAGCTTCAACAGTAATATCAATGATTTCATTAACTGCTGTAGTCAAGATATCCAGTTCTTTCTTTGCAGCTTCAGAGAAGGATGCTCCATCTTTCTTCAATGATTCACCTAATTCATCCAGATTAGTCGCATAATCCCCAATTCTTTCCAAGTTAGGTACTGTCTGAAGCATCATTTCAAGACGATGATTTTCTGTTTCATTTTCAATATTCTTGCTTAAACCAATCATGAACTTTGAAGAATAATCCGCAAACAGATCCAGTTCATCTTCTTCTTCATTGATAATGGCAACCAGATTTTCATCATAGTTGACCAGCTGCTGACAACCTCTAACGAAGTTTTCCTTCACAATGCTACCCATTGCCGCAACAGCTTTACCTGTTTCAAAGATCGCTACTGCAGGAGAGATATAGAGTTTATCACTCAATGTATGCAGTTCTGGATGCTTGATTTCTGGCTGTTCATCATCTTTAACAATCCAGCATGACAGCTTAACCAGAGCATCTGCAAATGGAATCAATACGATTGCAGTAATCAGATTAAATACAGTCTGGAAGTCGGCAATTCCACCGCCATCGACGATTCTCACCCAGAATTCTGAACCAAAGACTTCAAAACGCTGCATTACACTCATCGCAATAAAGAATGCCACTGTACCAATTGTATTGAAGGCAATATGTACAACCCCTGTACGCTTTGCATCCTTCGATGTACCAATTGAACATACCATTGCAGTTGTTACACAAGTACCGATGTTAATACCCATGATAATTGGATAAGCCATCGCAAATGTCACGACAACTGCATTTGGATCACTCAGTGCTGCTGTTGCAGTAGCCGCTGCAACAGTCTGCAGCATACCAAC
>JAFYOL010000229.1 GCA_017560205.1 Erysipelotrichaceae bacterium
AAACTAAAAGGTCTACTATCACTAGCAGACCAATATAAGTTAGTACATATTTATTGAATTTCGAACCGCCGTATACCGAACGGTACGTACGGTGGTGTGAGAGGTCGGGAAAATTATTTAATTTTCCCTCCTACTCGATTAAGTTCAGTTTTCTTTTTTGCCGAATGAATCTGATGCATTTTCTTCAACAGTAAGTACAGGAGTGTTGAAGATGTTTTGAATAGTCATGATTTCTTCCATGGATGCCCCTGTTTTCAACATGATCTCTTCAGTACTGACATGGTTACGTAAATAAGACATGATGGAAGATGCCATACGGAATCCTTCGTTTTTTCCTTCACGTCTTCCCTCAGCTCTTCCCTCAGCTCTTCCTTCAGCTCTTCCCTCAGCTCTTCCCTCAGCTATTCCTTGCGCTCTTCCTTCCATTTTTCCTTCATATTGAGCTTGTGCTTTGTCCATGTCATGACGCATGCGTGCAAATGCAGCATCTTTCAGTTTTTTGTCGTTGTTGACCATTTTTACAACCTCCATTGCTTGATGAAAATGTCTGCTTGAAGTCAGATGATGAATGATCTCATCATCGATTCTGTTTCCGTTTTTAAGGAAATAAGCCCATGCCTGAAGATGGGTCATATGTTCAAAATCTGTCATTTGACTGATCAGCTTTGGTATCTCCATCATAGTAATGATTCCTTTATCAGTCAAGGGGGTGTGGTTTCTGGTATCTGACATCATAAATGTATGAATGCCTCCAGGAATATCAGGGAATAAAATATAGTCCAGAATAAAAATCTGATGAACAGGAATCATCTGGCTGTAGGGTTTTCCTTTTTCAATTTTGTCAGTAATGGACATGCAAAGATAGGCAAGAGAGCGTGCAGCTTCATCATTGCATCTGAACATCTGCATTTCGATATTGGAATAGATTTCGCCATTAACAAGTACCCTGATATCAAGACGTATATCTTTCGTGTCAGGGTAATCTGTGTTGATTTCACGATCTTCATAAAGAATTGTATCAGGATAAATGCCTGTTAATGCGAACAGAAAGTCTTTCAAAAGAAGAAGATCGGGATCAGTGTGATGGCCGAACATGGCTTTGAAAATGACATCATTGGTAGGTGCATACGGTAAATCATTGTTCATGGGATTTCTCGCTTTCCAGTAGTGGGTCTACACTTCTGTTATTCACCGGAAAACGGAAAAACCTCACTTGAAATTAAAAAATCTGTCATTTCTGACAGATTATAGAAGTCCTTCTTTTCTGAAGTGTTCAATAGCATGAGCGATACCGTCTTCATCATTTCTTAGTGTGACAAAGTCTGCGACCTCTTTGCACAGTGGATCACCATTGCCCATGCAGACAGATATACCTGCCATTTTCAGCATTTCCAAGTCATTCTGACCATCACCGAAGGCCATCAGGTTTTCAGGTTTTAAATGCAGGATATCCAGCAGTTTATGCAATGTTTTTCCTTTTGAGATGCCTTTGTTCATGACTTCCATGTAGTAAGGGGTTGAAAGAACCATGCTGAGTTCATCTTCAAAAGGTTTCTTGAATTCTTCTTCAAGTTCACTCATTTTATCAGGTTCAATCGCAAACAGGAACTTGAATGGGTCAAAGGACATCGCCATATGCAGGTTCTGTACCTGTTCTACACCGATTCTGCACATTTTAGCTTCAGGCAGTACGCGGTATGCAGATACATTTTCACAAAGCAGTGTGTAATCATTGTAGGTCATCATGGTCATCTGCGGGTATTTGTGCCCGTGTTCAATGATGCGATGAGCCTGATCTCTGGTTAATGTCTGGCTGTGCAGCACTTCCATGCTGTCATAAACATGCAATGCTGCTCCATTGTAGGAAAGCAGATAACCGCAGTATTCATTCATTTTCAGTTTCTTTGCTTCGTTAAACAGACCAGGTGTTGGTCTTCCTGAAGCCAGGATGAGTTTGATGCCCTGCTTCTGAAGTTCAATCAGGGCATTTCTAGTTTTATCTGAAATTTTCTTTTCTGGAGTTAATAATGTACCGTCCAGATCAAGAGCTATTAATTTAATCATATGCATCACCAAACGATTATTATACACATTTCTTATGAAATGAAAAGTTAATTTTTTAAATACCAGTAAAGTGAACCAGTATTGCTGATTTGACCGGTAATTGGATTGACTCTTTGGATGAGAATGTTGTCATTTGGGGTATACCATGGCCCTGGATTTTCTTTAGAATAAATGGCATTGAAGACTTCTTTAAAGATGGACCTGGATATTTTTCTTTCATCCGTTGTGGTCAGTGCTTTGTTTTCATCATAGCCATTCCATAGTGCCAGTGTCATTTGAGGGTTGTATCCGACAATCAATGAGTCCCAGTCACTTGAACCTGATTTTGCAGCGACAGTCGTATAAGGTTCATAACCTAACAGAGATGGACCTGATACGTTGACATTTTTAATGTCAAATGGAGCTCTTAATAGAGATGTTAAGACTAAAGTTTCATCTTCTTTCAACAGACGTACAGGCTCTTCTTTTCTTTCGTGCAGGATATTTCCGTAAGCATCTGTGATTTTTTTGATGAAAGCAGGTTGTTGCCATAGACCTTCTGATGCGAAGGTGTTGTAGATCATGGCCAGATCAATCAATGGGAAATCAGTGGTACCCAGTGCCATGGAGACAGTGGTTTCATCCTGCTGAATGCCAAAGTCATTGAGTGCGTTATACAGTGCATCAGTACCTAAAAACAGGTGGGTTTTGATGGCGTAGACATTGTCGGATGTAGAAATGGCATGAATCAAAGAGATAGGCATTTCTGCATACAGGGAACGATAATTTTCAGGAGTATAGCTGACTGTTTCAGAGATTTGAAAGGTGGTCTGTGTGCTGTCAAAGCAGGTAGATGGATTGAATCCTTCTACCAGTGCCAGATAATACAGAAGAGCTTTGATGGTAGATCCTGATTGCCTTTTTGAATATAGTGCACGATTATATTGTGTCTTGTAGTAATTGCTTCCTCCCTGTATTGCCTTGATATGAAAAGTATAGGGTTCCATGATGATGCCTGCTGCCTGCATGTCTGTGTTTTCCAATTGCTTATCAAACTCATTTTGAAGGGTTTTCTGAAGCTTTTCATCATAATAGGTATAAATGGTGATGTGGTCCTGATTTGAGCTGCAGAAGCCTAATTCTCTGCATTCCTGCAGGACTGCATCTTTATAGTAGCCATAGACTTCTGATTGAGTCTGTGTCTTAAAGTCTGCAAGCATCAGTTTCTCCTGTTTTGCCTGAGTGTATTGCTGATCAGTTATCAGATTCTGATTTCTCATGACATTCAAGACTATCAATTGTCGATTTCGACTTTTTTCATCGTTTAAATAAGGAGAATAATTATTGGGTGAATTCGGTATTCCAATCAACATGGCAATTTCAGCTAATGTAAGTTCATTTGGGTTCTTATTGAAATAGAATTGTGATGCATTCTGTATCCCATAAATACCGTGACCATAATAAAGTGTATTGAAGTAAGTTTCTAAGATGTCTTCTTTTGTATAGTGAAGTTCAGCTTCTACAGAAAGAAACAGTTCTTTAATTTTACGGGAATAAGTCTTTTCTTGAGTCAGATAAAGATTCTTGATGGTCTGTTGAGTAATTGTGGATGCACCTTCAACGATATTCTGAGAAACAAGATTTTTATAGAGTGCTTTCATGATACGAATCGGGTCATATCCATGGTGCTGATAGAAACGTTTGTCTTCTACCGCAACTGTACCTTCAACCAATAAATCCGGTAGATTATTCAGTTCAGTCCATAAGACATCCATCTGGTAACAGGACTCAAAAAAGGTTTCATTCTGATCATTTTTAATGATGAGTGAAGCTTGATTGCCTAAGGTAATGTTGTGAGAAAAACCACAGAATAAAAGAAAGAAAATGTAGAAGATTCCTACTGTAAAAATGACCATAATCCCTTTTTTCATCGGTCTCACCTCACATTTAGTATGTACACTATGAACTTTTTTAAACAGCTTGTTGACAAGTGCAGAAAAATCTCTATAATACAAAAGGCAAAGGAGGAAAATCGGTGAAAGAAGTAGAATTGAAGGTTGTAAGTACGAGCCTGACAGACAGAGAAATTACTCTTGAATATCAAGGCAAAGCATGGCTTTCTGATTCACGTCTGATGTACCGTGAAAACAGCGATCCTTTTGCCCTGATTTCAGTAGATTTCAGGAATACACAATGCACCATTCAGAGAAAATTCCAGAACTATCATTTAACAATGAATCTGGTATTGGATCAGTTGAGTGAGTGCAGTGTAAAATCACCGGAAGGTGTCATGCAGCTGAATGTGAAGATGAAGCTGTTTGAAATGAAAAAAAACCAGCTCTGTCTAGAATATGATTTATATTCATTTGGACAGGTTATTGATCAGTTTAGAAAAGTATTTAGTTTCAGGGAGGTAGGACATGAATCAGATTGAAGAGAAGCTGAAAGCGTCGATCAGTCAGGCTGTAGAAGAAGCGTTTGGCATTTCTTTCAGTGCTGCCGATGCGGCGATTGAAATCCCTAAGGACAAAAGTCATGGGGACTATGCGACTAACACGGCAATGCGTCTGGCGAAGGTCGTGAAACAAAATCCACGAATGATTGCGGAAACACTGGTTTCTAAAATCGACAAGGAAGCAGCGGGTATTGACCTTTGCGAAATTGCAGGGCCAGGCTTCATCAACTTTACGATGAAGAGTGATTCTCTGTCCAATGTCATTAAGACTGTTCTGGAAAAGAAAGATGAATACGGCTGTTCCGATACAGGAAAAGGCGTAAAGATCAATCTTGAATACGTATCTGCCAACCCGACTGGGGACTTGCATCCTGGGCATGCACGTGGTGCTGCAACAGGAGATTCATGTGCTCGTCTGTTGAAGATGGCTGGATTTGATGTAACACGTGAGTTTTATGTCAATGACGCTGGGAATCAGATTGACAACATGGGTCGATCACTGCAGGCAAGATATCTGCAGGCATGTGGTGTGGACTGTGAAATGCCAGAAGATGGCTATCATGGACCAGACTTGATCGCAATGGCAGAAACACTCAAAGCTGAATATGGTGATACTCTGGCGCATAAAGATAAACAGGAAACTTTCGAAATCTTCAGAGAAAGAGGTCTGGTGATGGAACTTGACAAGCTCAAGCGTGACCTGGCTCTGTTCAAAGTTGAATTCGATGTCTGGACATCTGAAAGAAGCATTTATGCTCGTGGACTGGTAGAAAGAGCAGTGAACACACTGATTGAACAGGGCATGACATATGAAGCTGAAGGTGCGCTGTGGCTGAAAACGACAACGTTTGGAGATGACAAGGACCGTGTTCTGAGAAGAAGCAACGGTGCTTATACTTATCTCACACCAGATATTGCATACCATCTGGACAAACTGGATCGCGGCTATGATCAGCTGGTCAACTTCTTTGGTGCAGACCACCATGGCTATATTACACGTCTGAAGTCAGCAATTCAGGCTCTGGGTTATGCAAGTGACAAACTGGATGTCGATATCATCCAGATGGCACGCATGATCAAAGATGGAGAAGAATTCAAGCTTTCTAAGCGTTCGGGGAAATCTGTTGCGCTTCGTGATTTGATTGAAGAAGCAGGAGCTGATGCAGTTCGCTATTTCTTCGCAAGCCGTGCTGCCGATACACAGATGGATTTTGACCTCGACATGGCAACAAAGCAGTCGAATGAAAATCCGGTTTATTACGCACAATATGCACATGCGAGAATGTGTTCAATTCTGAACGCTGCAAGTGATATTGAGATTGCGGATAGCTTCGAGCTGATTACGCATCCAAAAGAACTGGCACTGTGCCGACAGCTGAATGAATTTGCAGGTGTTGTTGCAGATGCTGCAGTAACTCGCATGCCGCACAAAATGTGCAACTATATCCGTGCATTAGCACAGAATTTCCACAGCTTCTATGCAGACTGCAAAGTAGTAGACAGAGACAACATCGCGCTTTCTTCACAGCGTCTGGCTCTGGTTATGGCTGCAAAGATGACCATGAAAAATGCGCTTAACAGCATTGGTGTAAGTGCACCTGAAAGAATGTAACAAAGAAATAAAGAGGAAAAAAGATTCATGATGAACAGTTCTATGACAGATGTAGCTTTTGAGCTGCTCGGAAAGAAGAAAAAACCAGTCAGCTTTGCAAAGCTCTGGGAAGAAGTGAGTCAGTGCATGGGCTTTTCTGAAGCCAAAGCTGCCAACAAAATCGCTTCATTCTATTCTGCAATCATGCTGGATACACGTTTTGCATCTTTGGATGACAACAAGTGGGACCTGCGTTCACGCAGAACTTATGAAGAAACTCATCCAGACACAAGCAGTCTGATGATGATGGAAGAAGACAGCGATGAAGAAATGCTGGATGAAATCGAATACGATGAAGATGGAAATCTGGTAGAAAAGTCTTCGTACGACGACGAAAACGATTCATTCGATGAATAAGAGAAGATGCCGATAGGCATCTTTTTCTTTTCTATAAGTTTCACAAGTGATACAATGATACCCAGAGGTGAAACATATGTTAGAAAAACATCAGTTGAAAGAAGTCCTTGATCTGTGTGTTGAAACAGGCGGGGATTTCGCAGAAATCTTTGAAGAAAAGAAAATTACACATACTGTAAATCTGCTCAATGGTGAAGTTGAAAAGGCAAACAGTGGTGTAACTTATGGTGTAGGGATTCGTATTTATCATGGAACTGAATCTGTCTATGCCTTCTCAAATGACACATCCATGGACAATTTGAGAAAAATGGCCAAGAATCTGGCAGGGTCTTATAATGAAGAAAAGAAAGACATTCAGTTTGTACTGGAAGAAGTGATTTATGAAAATCAGCATCCAATTCTGATTGACCCAACAACAGTAGACATGGATAAGAAAATCGAAGTCGCTAAACTGGCATCAAAGGGTGCCCAGGAATACGATGAAATCATCAAGAAAGTTATGGTATCTTATCTGGATGAACGTCAGGAAGTAACAATTTCCAATACTAATGGGAAATTGATTCGTGATACACGTATCCGTACTCGTCTTTCAACAACTGCCATCGCAATGGATGGGGAAGAAATGGAAACTGGATTCTATGGTCCAGGTGCTGCAAAGGGATTTGAATTCTATGATGAAATCAATCCATATGAAGCAGGTAAGGAAGCAGCTCGTATTGCCAAGACTCTGCTGACTGCTGATCTGTGCCCAAGCGGTACAATGCCAGTTGTCATTGACAATGGCTTTGGTGGTGTTATTTTCCATGAAGCTTGTGGACACTCTCTGGAAGCAAGCTCAGTGGCAAAAGGGCAGTCTGTCTTTGCGGGCAAACTGGGACAACAGATTGCAGGTTCTAAAGTATCTGCAGTCGATGATGGTACAATCACAAATGCATGGGGTTCTGCCAACATCGATGATGAAGGAAACTTCACAAAACGTAATCTTCTGATTGAAAATGGTATTTTGAAGGGATATATGGTGGATACACTTAATGGTCGTCGTATGAACATGCCTTCAACTTCAAACAGCAGAAGACAGTCTTACAAGTATGTGACAACATCACGTATGACAAATACATTCATCCTCAATGGTGAAGACTCTCTGGAAGATATGATTGCTTCTATGGACTATGGTCTGTATTGCAAGAGCATGTCAGGTGGAAGTGTCAACCCAAGTACAGGTGACTTCAACTTCGCCGTACAGGAAGGTTATCTGGTCGAAAATGGTAAAATCGTTAAGCCAGTAAAAGGTGCATCTTTGATTGGTAATGGTGGAGATACACTGTTGAAGATTGATATGGTGGGTACAAACCTGAAGCGTGCACAGGGGATGTGCGGATCAAGCAGTGGTTCAATTCCTACAGATGTAGGTCAGCCAGCAATCCGTGTCAGCTCCATGATCGTAGGAGGTAGAAATTAACTATGGATTTCAAAAAGTTGATTGAACAGGCAAAACTGGAAGGAATCGATCCAGTTGAAGTGTATCAGCACATGTCTGAAGAAGAAAGTATTCGTGTGTTTGGTCAGAAAGTGGATAGCCTGACGATTGCACAGAGTGGTGGTATTGCGATTCGTGGTATCTACAATGGTAAAATGGGTTACTGTTTCATGGAAGAAGACAGTGATGAAAACATTCCTTTGATCCTTCAGTTGATCAAGGAAAATGCGTCAGCTCTGGAAGTGGAAGATGCATCAAAAATCTTTGAAGGTTCTGAAAGTTATCCGGAACTTCACAACACACCAAATCAGTTGACTGAAACAGCTATGAACGCAAAGATTGAATTCATGAAAGAAGTTGAAGCGAAGCTTGCAACAGCTGATCCTCGCATTGTTCAGGTCATGACAACTGCAATGCAGACAGTGACAGTCGATACTGCTATCATGAACTCACTGGGATTGGATGTTTCCAAGAAAGAATCTTACACTGTGTTCTATACAATGGCATTGGCCAGCGAAAATGGTGACAACAAAAATGGTATGGACTTCAAAATCATGCATTCATTGAATGATGTGAATGTTGATGAATTTGTAGGGAAAATTAAAGATGAAGTTGTCGGTAAACTGAACGCTAAACAGGTGAAATCAGGTCCATACAAAGTGGTTCTGAAAAACAGTGCAATGAGCTCACTGCTGGGGGCATTGACAGGTCTGTTTAATGGTGAAATGGTTCATAAGGGAATCAGTAAACTTGCGAATAAACTGGACACTCAGATCTTTGATGAAAAGATCACCATCCTGGATGATCCTTTAAAGAAAGATGGCATGAACTCAACTGCTTTTGATGATGAAGGTGTTGCCTCTTTCACAAAGACCATCGTTGAAAATGGTGTACTGAAGATGTTCCTTCACAACCAGAAATCAGCTGCACAGATGAATACAGTTTCAACTGGTAATGGATTCAAGGCGGGTTATGCAGGACAGGTTTCTATCAGTCCTACAAATTTCTATATCGTTCCATCTGAAACATCCTATGATGAACTGCTGGAAAAGATGGGTGATGGTCTTGTGATTGATGAATTGAATGGTCTTCATGCAGGGCTGAATTCCATCACAACAGATTTCTCACTGCAGGCATCTGGTTATGTTGTTGAAAACGGCAAGGTTGTACGTCCAGTTAACCTGATTACAGTTGCAGGTAATTTTTTGGAAATGATGAAAGATGTTGAGGCAATCGGAAGCGATCTGGAAGATCAGCTCTCGTCTGCATCAGCTCCATCCATTCTGTTTAAATCATTGTCGATCAGTGGTGAATAAAACAAAAAGTCCTCAAAAAGAGGACTTTTTATGTGAAAATCATTTCACAGGAGATTTATTGATAGGGTTTTAAAAAACCGATAAGATAGTTATCGGTGATATGTATGATTAAATTAGTTTTAGATTCAAATTGTGATTTAACAATGGAATTCTGTCAGAAACATGACATTGAAATGATTCCATTGTCTGTAGCTTTTGGTCAGAAAGTCTACACAGAAAACGTTGATATGACCAAAAAAGAATTTTATGAACTGATGGAAACATCAGAAGAACTTCCAAAGACCTCTCAGCCAAGTCCTCAGCAGTATTTTGAAGTGTTTGAGAAACTGGCAAAAGAAGGGCATCAGATGATTGTATTGACTGTGACATCTGCATTAAGCGGGTGTTATCAAAGTGCCATGATTGCCAAACAGATGTGTGAAGATGCAATGATTGAAATCATTGATACGAAAAATGCCGCAATTGGTGTACAGATTCAGGCTCTTGAAATTCTCAAGATGATTCAAAAGGGTGAAATCTTTGAGAATATTCTGGTAAAAGCCAAAGAGAATGTAGAAAAGACACGCTTGTACGCAACGATTGATACATTAAAAAATCTGATTAAAGGTGGACGTGTGTCCAAAACAGAAGGTCTTTTAGGAACGCTGGTAGACATTAAACCCATGATTACATTCAATGCGGAAGGGAAGATTATTTCCTGTGCGAAATCCAGAGGGATGAAGATGGCACTTCGTAAAATGGCAGATCACATCAAGTCAGAAAAGATTGATTTCAGCAAAGCTATTGTCTGCGGCTATACAGCTCACACAGATAATCTGAAGAGACTGTTAGGACTGATGGGTGATGTGCGATTTGATGCAGAAGTTGAAGTGGGTGCAGTCATTGGAACCCATGCAGGACCAGGTGCTGCTGCAGTTGCCTACTTTGTAGAATAGGGTTGAGGTTTTCTCTGTTTTCAAGTATTCTGAAGATGAAAGCAGGTGGTGACATGGCAACAGTTGTTCAGATGAAAATGAAATCAAAAGAATCGATAAGAGAGATTTCAAGTGTATTGAGATATACTCTTGTAGGATTCGATAATTTTGAACTGGTGTGTTGTCATCATCACAATCATTCAACTCTTTTGTGCTTTGAACGATACTACATAAGAACGAAAAGCTATGCAACATTGAGCATTTTGCTTTGTGATGAGGGAGATATTTTAAGTGCTGATATCATAGGTGCAGGTGGAGGCGAAGGTCGTCTCAATCTCAGCTGGGGAACCAATGAAGCGATTGTGTTTAAGGCAGTTAAACTGCTTGAGGAATTTGGTTTCAGAAAGATTATAGAATAAGAAAAGGCTGTGAATTTTCACAGCCTTTATTTATGTGTTACTTTTTTTTGTTTCTGATTTGATCCAGTAGTTCGATTGAACAGTCTGTGCAGCTTAAAATGAACTCATCGTTCATTCCAGCCTCAATCAGTTTACGAATGATTGCGATTTTTTCGAGTTCGCGACCCTCTTCACGGCCTTCTTTGAGACCTTCTTTGCGCCCTTCTTTGAGACCTTCTTTGTGCCCTTCTTTGAGACCTTCTTTGAGACCTTCTTCGCGTCCTTTGATAAGTCCTTCTGCTTTGATTCTTTCTGCATCTGCCATTAATTGTGCCATATCTTTTTCAAATCGATGTCTGGCAAATGCCTGCTCTCTGATTTTGTCATCCTGGCTGATCATTTGAAGCACCTCCACAGCTTTTCTGAAGATTTCTTCACTTTCAATCAACTGTTTTAAGATGAGATTCTCGCTGTTTTCTTCGTAGCACATGAGAAATAAAATCCATTTTTCAAGCAGTGAAAGATCGGATACATTGATTCGATTTTGAAGATTCTTCAGCCCTTTTTTCATCTCAATGATATGTGACTGCATCGCAAATGTCAATGGTCTGCCTTCATCGTCTCTTTCCATGAATCGATGAATGTAGTGTTCAAGATTTGGAAACACATCATTCTGACACAGGAAAATGGATTTTGAATTCATAAACATATTGTACATAACCCCTCTGTTGTTTTGAGTAGTAAACTGAAGAGCGGAGTAGTAAAGAATTCTTTCTGCTAATCCTGACATCTGATAGACCTGCATCTCAAGATCTATAGCGGTTGAGGTGTTGATTGTAGCACATAAATCAAATCTTACATTTTTACCTTGCGGGTCAAATGAATACAGATCAGTGGGTTGAAAACGGACGTTTGTGACCTTTTCACCTGTAACTGCTTCAACCAGACTTGCAAAGAATTCTTTTCCTCGTTCTTCATCGAAATGATGGAGAACCTTAAAAACATAATCATTTCTTAAATTCAATTTAAATTCATTCATCTTCATTGTGTTCCTCCTGATTTCTTCTGTATGCTTAATTCATTTTTGTGAAATACCATGCATCATTGTCAGTTCAAGTCCATTCACCTCTTTCAAAAAAGAAAAAGTTTACAGCATATGTCCTTCAACAGAATTTACTCATATGCTTGTAAACTTGTTTGATTATATTTTATCAGAGAGAAGCACAAGAAAAAAGGGACCCTGATTTCAGGGGAAATGAAAAGGCTGTATTCTTCACAGCCTTTTTTTTAGATTTCTTCTTTAGGACAGTCCATAATCTGTGTCCAGATATCATCGTAGTTTTCTTTTGTGTAACTGCTTCTGAAATTCTGGATAATCTGATTTGCGCATTGTCCATTGTCATAAAGCAGATCGATGGCAGTGCATGCCATAATCTTGGCAGGGGCGATAAAGGCCATTTCTTCATCTTCAAGACGGAAGTCTTTGGTATGGAACTTGTTGGAGAAGCCTCCAATGCTGCCTTCAATACAAGGCATAACACTCATGACATCACCGATATCAGATGAACCGCCACCTGTTTCAGTTGAGATGACTTGTCTGACATCCGGATAGAGTGCCTCTGCATTCTGGGCAAAGATGGTTCCCAAATCCTGATTGCCATGAGTTGGCAGATAACCTGGCATATCTTCAATGAGGACTTCTGCACCAACAGCATAAGCAGCTCCTTTGAGTGCGCGATTGACTTTCATGTTGGCATCTTTGATTGCCTCAATGGTCGCACCACGGACATACATTTCCATTCTGACATCATTTGGTACGATGTTGACCAGTGTGCCTCCTTTTGTGATGATTGGGTGGATTCGGATGCAGTCTTTGTCTTTTAGCGTTTCACGGATGGCATTGATGCCCATTAAGCCCAGTGATGCAGCATTGAGTGCATTCACTCCATCCCATGGTGATCCGCCTGCGTGAGCTTCCTTGCCGATGAACTTGGCAGTTTTTGCGATGAAACCAACACTTTGTGATACTGCCTGAATTGTGTCTTTGTTGGAGCCGTGCACCATCATGGCAATATCCACATCATTGAAATCACCTCGATGCAGCATTTCCTGTTTGCCTCCAAGGTATTTGATTTTGCCTTCTTTGATGAGTGATTGTCTGAATTCGATTTCAACACATTCTTCAGCAGGAACCGCCATGAAAGTGACATTTCCGTCCAGTTTGTCTTTGATGGCATTCAAACCATAGGCAGCTCCCAGCATCGCTGCAATCTGTCCAAAATGACCGCAGCAATGGGCAGCTCCTGTAACAGGATCTGCATCAGGATGTTCAGGACAGACCACTGCATCCAGCTCACCGATGATTGCTAGGTTTGGTCCGGCTGAGTTGTCTTTGAGTTTTGCCTTGAGGCCTGTCAGGGCAAGATGATCTTCCATGGTTAAATTGAGTTCATTGAATGTTCTGCGTACCTGTTCAGCTGCAAAGAATTCTTTGTATCCAAGTTCAGGATGACGATAGATAGCTTTTCCTGTTTCACAGATTTCTGTGCGATGAGCTTCAATTTCATCACAGACGATTTGTTTCAGTTCTTCTTTGGTCATACGTGTTCTCCTTCTTACTGGAATTGGCTCTTGTATAAAGTAGCATACAGGCCATTTTTATTTAAGAGGCCATTGTGTGTGCCTTGTTCAACGATTTCACCTTTCTGTACTACAAGGATGGTATCAGCATTTTGAATCGTTGAAAGACGATGTGCGATGACAAAGCATGTCTTGTCTTTCATCAGATTGCGCATGGCTTTCTGGATTTCAATTTCAGTCTGTGTATCGACATTGGATGTAGCTTCATCCAGGATCAGCATTTTAGCGTCCAGCAGCATGGCTCTGGCAATCGTCAGCATCTGTTTCTGACCTTGTGAGATATTCAGACCATTTTCATTCAAATGAGTGTCATAGCCATTAGGAAAGCGCATGATGGTGTTGTGAATACGTGCAGCTTTGGCAGCTGCAATGACTTCATTCAGTGTTGCATCTGGTTTGCCATAAGCGATGTTTTCGAAGATAGTTCCTTCAAACAGCCATGTGTCCTGAAGTACCATCGCATATTGAGAACGGACACTTTTACGAGTCAAATCACGCAGATCATGATGATCCAGCTTCACTGAACCGGATTGCGGATCATAGAAGCGCATCAGCAGGTTAATCAGAGTTGTCTTGCCTGCACCGGTTGGACCAACAATCGCTACCAGAGAGCCTTTGTCTGCATGCAGATTCAGATCATGGATGATCGTCTTGCCTTCAACATAACCAAATTGGACATGTTCCATATCGACAACACCTTCAGCTTCTTCAAGATGAACTGCATCTTCTTTGTCCTTCAGTTCAGGTTCTTCATCCATCAAACGGAAAACACGTTCAGCTGCAGCCAGCGCAGACTGAAGTTCACTCATGATGTTGGCAACTTCATTGATTGGTCCAGAGAATTTTCTTGAATACAAAACAAACGAAGATAAGTTACCCAGTGTAATCGAATTTAATAAAAACAGGATTGCCCCGAACACTGAAACCAGAGTTAAGGACAGGTTGTTGATGAAGTTGACAGATGGTCCAGTCATGGAACCATAGTAGTCAGCATTGTAGTAGGCATCAACGGCATCAATGTTTCTTTCATCGAAACGATGCAGCATCGTTTCTTCCTGATGATAGACTTTGATGGTCTTCTGACCTGAAATAATTTCTTCAACATAACCATTGAGTTCACCCAGTTTTCTTGAGCGTTTTGAGAATAAAGGGTGAACCAGAGTCGTTAAATTTTTTGTGATAAGAAATTAAAATGGTACAGTAATCGCAAAAACCAGAACCAGTGCAGGTGAAAGACTGATCATCATGATTAAAGACCCACTGACTGTCATAACGCTGGTAGCGATATGCAGCAGATCACTTGAAAGTGAAGTGTTGATGGTATCAATGTCATAACTCATACGGCTGACGATATCACCGGAAGCATGCGTGTCAAAATATCCAACAGGAAGTTCAACCAGTTTATCAAAGAGATCTTTTCTCATCTGGTAGGAAATCTTCTGTGAGATATGAATCATCAAACGGGAAAGAACCAGTGACATAACAGATGAAACCAGATAGAAACTGATCATTAATCCGCAGTAATAGAACACTTGATTGAAGTTCACTTGTCCTGCTTTGGTGCCGATTGCGTCAATGGCACTACCGGAAAGTTTAGGACCAATCAAAGAGAGAGTGTTGGCTGAAAGGGTTAAAATCAGCGCAATCAGAAGCAGATATTTCTGATGTCCCAGATACTTGGCTAAGCGAAGCAATGTGCGTTTAGTATCTTTTGGTTTTTCAAGTTTTCCTCCCATTTTTCCTCTAGGCGGCATGAGCTTCACCTCCCATCTGATTTTCAGAAATCATACGATACAAGTCACAGCTTTCTAAAAGTTCCTGATGTTTACCCTGACCTAGAATCTGTCCATCTTCTAAAACGATGATGTGGTCAGCGTGCATCAGTGAACTGATACGCTGTGCAATGATGATAGTAGTAATATCACTGTATTTTTCATTCAAGACTTTTCGCAGGTTGGCGTCAGTCTTATAGTCAAGCGCACTGCTGGAATCATCCAGAATCAGAATTTCAGGGTGAGATGCCAGTGCTCTTGCGATCAACAGACGCTGTTTCTGACCACCGGAAAGATTGTTTCCTCTTGCCGCAACCATATGATCAAACTTGTCGTCAAGTCCACTGATGAATTCATAAGCCTGTGCATTTTGTGATGCGGATTCAATTTGTTCATCATTTAATGTTCGACCAAAGGCAATGTTTTCACGGACAGACTCAGCGACCACAAAGTCATTCTGGAAGACAATGCCGAATTTTGTATGGAGTTCTTCTGGTGTAAGAGATTGTACAGGTTTACCGGAAATGCGGATTTCACCTGAGTCAACATCGTAAAGACGAAGCAGAAGATTAATGATGGTGCTTTTTCCGCTTCCTGTAGCACCTAAAATACCTAAGGTTTCTCCGCGTTTCAGTTTAAAGCTGATATCTGTAAGGTTATTTTCTTTTTTCTGATAAGAGAAGTTTACGTGATCAAAGACGATGTGTTCTTCTTCATGGACTGTTTCTTTTTCAACAGGTGTCAATTCTATTGGCATATTGAGAACTTCTTCAATACGTGATGCAGATGCACTGCCACGTGAATACATGACAAAGATACGGGTAACAGCCATCATGGCAGTCAGGATAATCGTGAAATAAGACATGAAAGCAATGATTTTACCAGGTTCTGTTACACCGCTGTTGACACGGTATGCACCTACTAGAATAACCAAAGTTAATCCAGTATTCAGAAGCAGATTCATGAATGGACTGGTCAGTGACATTGTGTAGCCAGCTTTCTTTTCCATGTTGACAACTTCTTGGTTGGCAGTATGGAAACGTGTCTTTTCATGTTCAGTTTTGGAAAGTGCTTTAATGACTCGTACTCCGGCAATGTTTTCTCTGACAACACGAACCATGTAGTCTGTCTTTTTCTGAAGTTCCTTGTACATAGGGAAACCTTTGCGAGTAACGGTCAAGACAAGAAGGCTGATGAATGGAAGTGTACAGATCAGTACTGCAGTCAGTACAGGGTCAAGCGTCAGGGTAATCGCAATACCTCCAATCAACAGGATAGGGGCACGAATCCCCATTCTCTGCATCATAGTAATCATGCGATGCACATGATAAGTATCGGATGTCAGACGCAGTTCCAGTGATGGGATTGTCATTTCATCAATCTGTGAACTTGAAAGATAAAGAATCTTGGAAAACAGTTCGTGGCGCAGTCTTTCGGTTGTGTTGCGTGCGACTTTAGCGGCCATGCGATTGGCAATGATGTTAGTGACAAGTGCAGTCAAAGCACACAGAAACATCACTCCGCCCCAAAAGGCAATCAGTTTCATGGAGTTCAAAGGGACGACTTCATCAATCAGATGAGACAAGACCCATGGAAGAAACAGGTCCATCAATGCACCAACAAATTTGATGGTAACCCCCAGAAACAATAGACCAAAGCTTGGTCTCATGTATTCAATGACTTTCTTCATGCGTGGTCACGCTCACTTTCTGCAAGCTGACGTGCTTTCTTTGTGATTTTAGGCATCAGTTGAAACAGCAGCTCTTTTTCTTCTTCTGTTAAATCTTCTGTGACCAGAGCATTCCATTGTTTCATCAGATTCAGGATTTCAGGCATCATGTTCAGTGTCTTTTCTGTTGGATAGACTTCATAGACACGTCTGTCCTGTGAAGATGTCTGGCGGGTAATCCATCCTTCATTTTCCAGTGTAGACAATTGGCGTGCTACATTGGATTTGTTGACCATGATGTGATCACTTAGCTGTT
Source organism: Erysipelotrichaceae bacterium (assembly GCA_017560205.1). Classification (GTDB taxonomy): domain Bacteria; phylum Bacillota_I; class Bacilli_A; order Erysipelotrichales; family Erysipelotrichaceae; genus RGIG1896. The sequence continues at coordinate 17,009 of JAFYOL010000229.1, forward strand.
CCTGTGAGATACCAGGTTGATGAGCGATGTGAAACAGATAATTCTGCTGAACACCGTTGATTCCCTGGTCATTCATTTTGTCGGATTGCCATTGTCTGAAACAACGATGGATTCGACTGATGTATTTCATGATAGAGTTCATAGTGTTTCTCTCTTTCTAATCGTTGCGTTTGCAACTAAATGGTAACAAAAAATCGTTGCGAATGCAACGAATGGTGATAAGAAAAAGTCAGACATTTGTCTGACTTATCCGTGATAAAGTTTCTTTGTCTGATACTGTGGTTCACAAGTAACGTGAATGCCCAGTTTCTTTAATGTGTTCATATCCACTTCAGAGAGGATGACTGTTGAGTGGAATTCTGAATTCTTGAGCTTTTCCAGTGAATCCATAGCCAGCTGAGCAACTGGATTGGTTGTCGCAGTGATTGCGATGGCAATCAGTACTTCATCTGTATGAAGACGAGGATTGTGTCCTTTTAATGAGTTCACTTTGAGTCTTTGGATTGGTTCAATGACTGCAGGTGAAATCAATGGAATGGAATCACTGATTCCTGCGACCATCTTCATGGCATTGACCAGACATGCAGAGGATGCCCCAAACAGTCGGGATGTCTTTCCTGTAACGATGCGTCCATCAGGAAGTTCCATAGCACATGCAGGAGATTCATTTTCCTGTGCTTTTTCCAATGCAGGTTTGACACAGGCGCGATAATCTTTTGTGATACCTGCCTGCTGCATGATGTTTTCAATCTTATCAACACTCTGCTGAGTTCCTTTGTCTTTTCTCAGATCAACCAGGGCTGCATAATAACGGCGAATGATTTCATCGTTGGATGCCTGTCTTGCAGCTTCATCATCTGTGATACAGAATCCATTCATGTTGACACCCATATCGGTTGGAGAATGATATGGAGACTGTCCCAGAATTCTTTCAAACAGTGTGTTCAAAAGCGGGAATGCTTCAACGTCACGATTGTAGTTGACTGTAATCTGTCCATATTTTTCCAGATGGAATGGGTCAATCATGTTCACATCATTCAAGTCTGCAGTAGCAGCTTCATAAGCCAGGTTAACAGGATGTTTCAAAGGAATGTTCCAAGTAGGGAATGTTTCGAACTTGGCATATCCAGCTTTAATTCCGTTCTTATGGTCATGATACAGCTGAGACAGACATGTAGCCAGTTTACCTGATCCAGGACCTGGAGCAGTAATCACAACCAGTTCACGTGTTGTCTTGATGTATTCATTTCTTCCCAGACCTTCTTCTGAAACGATGTGTTCAATGTTGGTAGGGTATCCTGCGATTGGATAGTGCAGGGCAACCTGAATACCGAGAGATTCCAGTTTCTTCTTAAAGATATCTGCGTGTGGCTGGTTGGCATACTGTGAAATGACCACAGATCCAACATAAAGACCGATGGAATGGAAGGCGTCAATCGGACGCAACACATCCTGGTCGTATGTGATGCCCAAGTCAGAGCGCATTTTATTCTTTTCAATATGTGAAGCATTGATGACGATGACGATTTCTGCACGCTCTTTCATTTCAAGCAGCATTTTAATCTTTGTGTCAGGTTCAAACCCTGGCAGTACTCTTGAAGCATGGAAATCATCAAAGAGTTTTCCGCCAAATTCGAGATAAAGCTTGTTGTCAAACATCTGGATGCGTTCTGTAATCTTTTCAGTCTGCATCTTAATGTATAAATTATTGTCAAATGC
>JAFYOL010000230.1 GCA_017560205.1 Erysipelotrichaceae bacterium
CAGAAAAGATGTTTCGATAAAAGCTTACGAGCAGGAAGCAGACTCTCTGTAAGATACTGGACTGGCAAGATACAGTTCAGGTCATAGCTTGAGCTATGATAAAAATGACGAATTAAGAAATTAATTCGTCACTATCTTGTTTTTGTACAGCCAGCCCCATACCTTCAAGAAGTTCTACAAATGCCCCCACAACATCATGACACTCCATCAACGTATCACACTGTACACACTGTGCAATCTCAGAAACTGTACGTTTTCCATCCAGATAAAACTGCATCAAGGTTTCTAATGTATGAGCACCCATACCCATTGTTTTCATCTTCTGCTGATATGTTTCATACAAGTGTTTCGACTGTGGATATCTTGTCGCACAATCCACAAGGGAATTGATAGGTCCAACATAAGTTCTTTCAAAGACACGATCATCCTGAACCTTAAATTCAGTTTCTTCAACATCCAGATAATTCATCATCTGATCAACTGCAGTGGAAATCCACTGCTTTTCTTTTTCAATCAGTGCATCTTCAATATCATAAACACGTTTATAATCTTCTGCACTTTGTGTGAAGTACTGTTTAATGTGTCTGAGCTGATGAGAAATCTGTTCAGCTTTCAGTTTTCCATCCAGGACATGCTGTGCAGTTTCAGCCAGTCTTTTTGAAAGATTGACATGAGCTTTGTTTTGAATTTCACGAATATGATTTTCATTCAGATTAGCCAGTGTATACACAAACAGTGCTGCAGTACGACATGAGAAAGCCAGCACTTCAGGGTCAATCACATCCAGTGTATCCGTTGCGGTATGATAGTTCAAATCAGGCCATTGTCCCAGCATGCAGCACGGAATACCTACTGTAGGATCACTGAACACCACATGATCAGATCCACCTGAGAAGGACTCAAATGTATAGTTTGTCTTGGAAACCATCTTACCGCTCAGATTTGGTGCTTCTTCAGCTGCATAATCCATACACAAAGAAGTCAGATCATTGATGAAAGATGGTGTAGAACCTGGCAGTGAAGTCCCAGTTATCGGCCCATAAAAACGAGTCTGTCTGCCCCCTACCATATCCAGATTGATGGCACCCACGACATTTTCTCTATGATTCTTTTCACTTAAATAGGCAAATGTTCCAGTGAATTCCGGAATAAGAATTACTTTGATTGTGCGTTTGTTTCTGTCAATTTTCCCTGCATCCATCAGTGATTTGAGTGAACGCAGCACTTCAATCGATGCCGATACACCCGATGCATTGTCATTGCAGCTGCATTTTGGATGACAAAGATGAGCTGAAATCAGCACTTCTTCCTTTGTTTCACCAGGCAGCACTGCTTCTACAACTTCAATTTCACCAGGATACAATCTGGAATCTACTTTTCCACTGACTTTCAGATATGGTGTATCTTTTTCTTTTCTTTCGTAGGCTTCCATCTGTTTTGTGCATTGTTCTGCCAGCCAGTCACCCATTTTAGGAGACAATACAAAGCCAAATGTCTTTGGTTCATCTTCTTCGTGTGTCCACCAGAAGGAAGTGTAGTTCAATGATTCATACAGGTCATTGCGTGTACGAATACCCGGTACTGTGCGCATAAAATCCGTAACGATTCCAATTGCCCCTTTTTCTTTAATGGCCCAGTTCACATAACCGTTGAAGGCATCACGCACAAAGATGATTTTACCTTTCAGATCAACATCTTTATATTCTTCTGGATGATTGCCTTTTGATAAATAAACAAGTTCAACTCCTGATGTAAAATCAACAGGATAACTTTTCTGAATGATGGAAATTGGTTCTGTCTGTGCATCACACAACATGACATCAAGATCATTTAGTTTCAGCCAGGCACTCTTTAAGTCCCATTCCATGAACATCTTGTTTTGTAGATACCACACTTCAGGGGATGCCTTGTAACTGATGATTCTGGATTCAATTCCCAGCTGATCCAGTGTTTCCTTGCAGTAATTGGCAGCCTTGCGGAATCCAGTGGATGCCTGAATACGATGATAAGAAGATACCTCCTTTACCACCGTATATAAACGTTTAGGCTCAACAGCCTGTTTTAATAATTCACTGACTTGTCTCATATGATGACTCCTTGAAAATATAGTTCTATTATACTCCTATTTACTATAAGAAAAGAAACCTGATTGCTCAGGTTTACAGATTTCGAATGCGATAGAAGTATTTATCGACCAGTTTATCGTTGTGGTCTGCAGCATCCTTGTTCATGAAGGCAAGATGACCGTTGTAGAACACATCTGGATTATGACCACGTTCTACCAGAATCTCAACCATCTGTGTCAGAATCATGTTCTGAAGCAGAACCATAGGAATTGTGCTGGAAGATCCTACTTTCATAGGGAAACCTTCAATATCCGCAATGGCATCTCCAATTGGTGTGCAGTTGTCCAGTACGATATCCGCAATGTCTTTCAGTTTGACCCCATCATGATGTTTTGTCTTTAACCAGTTGGCATAATCCACCGCTGTAATCGCAATCACAGGAATGCCTTTTTCTTTTGCACGGATTGCTGCATCAACTGGTGCAATGTTATTTCCAGAGTTAGAAACAATGATCATGACATCATTAGGCGATACACGATGATAGTCCACCACATGACGTCCAATGTTGTAGGTGTTTTCCATCAGATAGCTCTTTGTGATTTCAAATGTACCTGTAATGCTTGGCTCCAGCAGGGCACAATAGTTGGCAGGTGTTGCAGCTCTCCAGAAGGCATCTTCTGTCACCAAGTGAGAATGTCCAGCTCCAAAGCCATAAATAATACCGCCTTTTTCTGTTACATCCGCAAGCAGTGTTGCAGCTTTCATAATGTTTTCTGACTGTGTGGACTCAATCTGTTCAATGATGGTTTTGATGCCGTTTAAATATTTTTCATATGCTTTCATAGAGTTTCCTCCTAAGTTAAATTCATTATAACATAAGAAAATGCGTCTGATTACTCAGACGCATGGACTTGACGATAAATTTCGTTTTTGGAAATACCTGTACGTTTTGCAGCTTCTTTAATTGCAGCACTTGTAGAAAGTCCTTCTTCCATCATCTGATTGACCAAAGCCATCACATCGATTTCTTCAGCATCATTTTCAGATGCCCCCTCTACAACCAGGACCATTTCACCTTTCAGCTCTGAAACAACTTCAAGCACTTCTGAAATGGAACCACGAATGAATTCTTCAAAACGTTTAGTCAGTTCTCGACACAAAGAAATCTTTCTGTCACCCAGGACTTCCTGCATGACTTTCAGTGTATCCTCAATGCGATGAGGTGCTTCATAGAACACCATTGTGCATTTCATTGACTTCAATTCAGTCAGTTCTTTTCTTGCAGCACTACTCTTAGCTGGCAGAAAACCATGGAAATAAAACGGCATAGCACATAAACCAGAAGCCACCAGAGCGCTGAGCATAGCACTAGACCCATTAACTGGAATTACTGGGAATCCTTCTTCAATAGCGCGAGGTACAAGTGTCTGTCCTGGATCTGAAATCAGAGGATAGCCTGCATCAGAAACCAGGGCAATCTGTTTTCCTTCATGAAGCAGCTGAATGATCCCTTCCGTGCTCTGTTTTTCGTTATGAGCGTGATGGGCAATGACCTTTGTGTGAATATCAAAATGACTCAAAAGCTTCATCGTATTGCGTGTATCTTCTGCCGCAATCAAATCCACTTCCTTTAAAACGGAAATTGCACGAGGAGTCAGTTCCTGCAGATTGCCAATGGGTGTTGCCACCAGATAAAGACAAGTCTGTCCTTCTTCAAAACTCTTCTGTCGAATCATGATTCTTTCTTTTCAGCAGGTTTGTTGTGGTGTTTATGTCCTTTGTGATGAGGACGGCGATGCTTCTTCTCTGAAGTTTCTTCCACCTTTTCTGCTGTCTCTTCCGTCTTTGCTTTTTTAAAGCTTCTCTTTTCACCCTGAGGTCTGTTTTCTGCAGGTGTTTCCTGTTTCTGTGGACAATTCTTATGATCCTTGTGGGCAGGTTTGTCTTTGTGTTCATGACGGTGATGCTTTTCAGGTTTTTCTTTTCTTTCCTGTGGAGCATCTTCTTTCTTCTCAGGCTTTTCAGTCTGTTCAGTTTCTGCCTTAGGCTGTTTTTCCTTGAAGTTTTCCTTGCGTTCTTTCTTAGGACGCTGAGGTTTGTCTTTCTTGACAGGTTTTGTTTCTTCTGCAGGTTCAGCTTTGATTTCAGGTTCTTCTGTTCTAGGCGCTTCCTGTACTGGAGCTGCCTCTTCTGCCTTAGGTTCTTCTGCCGGCTGCAGCTGAGGTTTAGTGTTTTTCACTTCACGCTTTTTGAATGTACCCTTTTCAATCAGTTCATCCAATGTGATGTACAGTGCAGTTTCACGGTTTTCCAGTTTGCATGTACGTGTAATGACATTCATGGAAGTCATGCGGTACATCTTGCCTTCATATTCAACCTGAGCATTCTGCTTAGGCAGACCTTCACGAAGATCTGTGTAGGCTTCATCTTCATATTTCAGACAGCACATCAGTTTACCGCACTGTCCAGACAGCTTAGGGATATTCAATGCCAGAAGCTGATTTTTAGCCATGTTGATGGACACAACATCAAAACTGTTCAGATATCTTGAGCAGCATGTTTCCATACCGCAGGAACCAAGTCCACCTACCAGTTTAGCCTTGTCTCTAGGTCCAATCTGACGCAGTTCAATGCGACAATGGAAAATCGCAGCCAGTTCCTTTAAAAGTTCACGGAAGTCAACACGATTTTCTGACACATAGACAAAGACAATCTTTGAACGGTCCAGTGTATATTCTGCACTGATCAAATTCATGTCCAGTTTCAGTTTTTCAATGCAGGCATTGCACTGATCCAGCGCTTCTTTTGCGGCAACCTTGTTTTCTTTTGCAGCCTGTTTATCCTCATATTCAGCTTTGCGCACCACTGGCTTCAGTGGTGTATTGGTCTTCAAAAGCGATGCATCTGCCAAAGAAGAAACCACTTCTCCAAGTTCAAGACCACGAACTGTTTCTACAACGACAAAATCACCATAAGCGATCGTTTCATCATTGCATCCAAACGTATAGGGTTTACGCGAATTCTGGAATCTTATTGATACCGCGTATTTAAATTCCATCTGTTGTTCACTCATCCAATCACCTCCATGAGTCGGATCATCATCTGATCACTGACAAGTGTCAGATTGTAAGGTCTGTTCAACTTGTCTTTTGTTTCAAGCAGGACAATCTGAACCTGTGCCAGATCCAGACCTCTTGCCTCAATTTTCTCTGCTTTTTTCATCAGGTGCAAAGGTGCATCCTGCATCTGACATGCCATTTCTTCAAAAAAGGAAGTCAGAATATCAATGAAATAACCCAATGTTTCTTTTGCATCACTCTTTGCCCCAAAGACATCAGTTGATAATTCAACCATGCATCTGGATAAATCAGTGATGTTGTCAAGAAACAGATCAAACCCGGCATAAGCCTTCTGATAAGACTCTGTTTCACTGACCTTTAATACTGCATCAGGATCTTTTACAAAATGGGAAATCATCCATGCATCTGTCGAAGAAACGCCTTTTAAACGAGCCTGCTGTGCACACTGTGCACGATCAACTGGTCGAAACGGCAGAATCTGACAGCGTGATACAATCGTCGGCAAAAGACGATCAGTACTCTCTACAATCAGCACTGCAGTAACATCAGCACTCATCGGCTCTTCCAGAAACTTCAACAAGCTGTTTAAAGCCTCTGTCGTTGCATTTTCAGCCGCATTGATGATGTACATCTTGCGCCCGCTCTTTTCCAGTGCAGTCTTTGAAAACTGTTCCTGAAGATCCAAAATCTCTTCCTTTTTAATGGATTTAGAAGAACCATCCAGAATAATCAGATCGGTATATTCTTTTCTTTCTGTGCGCTGACACACTGCACATTGACCACACCCAAAAGGATGAGCATCATCACAGAACAGACTCTGTGCTACAAGCAGTGCAGTTTCCATTTTAGGTGTACCTTTAGGCCCAGCAAACAACAAAGCATGCGAAAGATGATCATGTTCAAGACAGTTTTTCAGGGTCTGATAGACCACTGGCTGTTCCTGTTTCAAACGATTAATCATGAATAATCTCCAATATACGCTGATAAGCATCTTCAGCTACTTTTTCAGCACACTGTGATGCATCAATCACAACCATACGATCTTTAAAGCGTTCAACAACTTCCTTATAGCCATTGACCACTTTATAGTGAAAATCAATGCTTTCCTGATCCAGACGATCTTTAAACTTACGACTTTGAATACGAGCCAGACCTGCTTCAGCATCCAGATCCAGATACAATGTCTTATCCGGCATGCAGTCATCAATCGCAAACTGATTGATTTTCAGCACTTCATCCATACCTAAACCGCGACCTGCCCCCTGATAAGCCAGAGAACTATCCAGAAAACGGTCACAAAGCACAATTTTGCCTGCTTCAAGTGCAGGAAACACTTTTTCCACCAGGTGCTGTCTTCTGCTTGCGGCATAAAGCAGAGCCTCTGTACGATCATCCATTGCCGTATTGGCAGGATCCAGAATCACTTTACGAATCTGTTCTGCAATCTCAATACCACCTGGTTCACGTGTCAGAATCACATCATAACCCTCTTTTAAAAGACGATCATAGACCATATTGGAAACAGTCGTCTTCCCGCTTCCATCAGGACCTTCAAATGTAATAAACCAGCTTTTGCGCATAACAAAAACACCACCTTTAATCTAAATTATTATATCATAACATTCACCAAAACAAAAAGAAAAAGACGAAGCATCCGCTTCGTCCAGTTTTATGCTTAATCTGTATCCACAAAAACCATTTCAATCTGTGTAATGATATTGTTTTCAACCACAATATGCACTGGATAAATGACACGTTCAGATGCTTCTTTTTAGTCTGCACCGAAATCAATCCAGCTTTTTTTCATCTTCAACCCTCCAATTCAGCAATGATCTTTTTCAAATCTTTTTTTACTTTTCCCAACTTCTGACGGGCAACATCATAGTAAACATCATGATTCATAAAACGTTTTAACAGTGGACTGATCTGTGATTCATCCAGATTCAACGCTTTGACTTCAGCTTCCACAGACAGAAAATGCTGTTCAAGCTCTTTCAATGTCTTGCCTGCATTCCATGTTCCCATCGAAATACCAAAACCACTCAGTACACCATAATGAGGCTGCATCTTGACTTCATTCAGAAGTTCTTTTAATAAAATGATGACTTTTTCTTTGTTCATATGATTTTCTCCTTCCTTATGATGATGAATTATCCTATCCATTGCCCTCACCCCTTATCGTTATCTTACAATTCTTATTTATCATATTATTCTTTTTTTGTCAACTCATACACAAAAAAAGAAGACGATTTCTCGTCTTCCTACAGATCAAATCTTTCTTTGATTTTCGCTCTTTCAAATGCCTTGACCAGCGGGATACCAAACACACCCACCGCAAGCAGTTCACCAAATGCTACC
>JAFYOL010000231.1 GCA_017560205.1 Erysipelotrichaceae bacterium
CAATGCGATTTCTTTTGTCGTACCTGATTTGGCCATGACTGAATTGATGGTAACTGTTCTTTTGACAGGACTTCTGATTTTATGTGATGTTTTAAGAAATATGGGCTTTACCATGACTCATTTTGGTAAATTGTTTTTTCCATTGCGCTGGATTGTATTGGCTGTAGTTTTAGTTATGGGAATTTTGTTTGCGGTGTATGGACAGGGATATGATCCATCCAAGTTTATTTATATTGAGTTTTAAAGAGGGACAGGATGAAAAAAATCATAGGGTTGATAAAATTGATTTTTCTTGCAGCATTGATGCTGATTTTTGTCGTGTACTCTTCTGCAGTTGTCCGTCCTAGAAAAGATGAACTTCCAAATGATACATCGAACAAAGTCAGTGGATTTTATGCATTACAGGAGAATTCTTTGGATATTCTGTTTATGGGAACCAGTCATACATATTATGGATTTAATCCATCGGTGATTTATGAACGAACAGGACTGAGCAGTTATGTGTTTGCAGGGGAGTGTCAGCCAATCAGTGTAACGTATCATTATCTTGTTGAAGCGTTAAAGACACAGAAACCGCAGCTCGTTGTCTTGGATGTTTTTGCGCTCATGCCACAGGCAGATGTCTGTCAGACAGAAGGAATCATTAAAGTTAATCTGGAAGATTTAAAGTTCAGTCGAAATAAAATCGAAGCTTTAAAACTGATTAAAGGAGAAGACTTGATTCAGAATATTTTTGATATTTCTATCTACAAGGAACGTTGGAATCTGATGACATTGGAAGATCTGATGTATCCATTGGAAACACATTTCAATGAGAACTTCGGATATACGGAAGGATATCCTGTGAATCAGCCGCTTTATGTACGTGAAATGTATTTTTCAGATGAAAAGAAAATGCCGGATCGAGAAGAATTAAGCTATCTGTACAAAATCTTTGAACTTGTTGAGAAAAATAACATTGAGCTGCTTCTTGTGAAAACTCCATACTATGAAAGTTATGAGGAATATACCATTACCAATTATGTTTTCCAGGAGGCAAATGAAGCAGGGTATCAGACATTAAATTTCAATCAGTATTATGATGAACTGGGTTTTGTGTTTGATCGTGATGGAGATGTATGGCATTGCAATGTGCGCGGGTCATGGAAGATTTCCAATATGCTCAGTGAATATCTGTTTGAACATTACACAATTTCTATCTCAGAAAGTCCTTATGCGGATGCATATCATAATCAGTACATTCGTACAATTCAGAAGATGTTCTGGAGTGAGCTTGAGGCAGAACATTATTTAAGCTATCTCAAAGATATGAATATGACCTTTCTGATCAATTATGAGGCAAAAGAACAGTGCAATCTGACAGCTGAAGAATGGTCATTGTTGAAAGAAATAGGGGTAAAGAAGTTCAATCCTAAAAAGAATTATCTGGCTGTTGTATGCAATGGAGAGGTTGTATATGAAATCAACCACAATGAAGATTTTACGGATTGGATCAGTGTTCAGGATTCTACGGTGACAGTTTCTTCGTATGATGGGTTTGTAACCTTTGATATTGACGGGAAAACAACAGAGTTTAATCATTATGGATTGAATCTTCAGGTTTATGATTTGAAGACAAATGAACTAATGGACCGAATCAGTCTGGATACCATCTGGGGATTTGAAATTTTAAGATAACAGATGATGTCAACTATAAAATTATGTATAATGAAATTAGATTAAAAGGGGAATGTTTATGAAAAAGCTGTTTCTTTGTTTACTTGCGTTGTTGATGCTGCTGAGTGGATGTGCGGGTGGTGGAAATCCAGAGCCGACTCCAGAACCAACACCAGAGCCAACGCCTGAACCTATAGGTTATTCAGATCCGATTTATCTGGTCGCTAAGAAAACAAGTGGAATTTCAAGTGTAGAAGAGCTTGAAGGAAAGACAATTGGTACTCAGTTGTATTATGGTAAAGAAAGTACAGATTACGTTGTTTCTGAATTGAATGAAGCTGGGTTGACTTTTGAAGTGCTGGGAATTGGTGGATATGTGGCTATTCCTAATCATTTGCTGGATGATTCAATTGATGCTTGGATTGTAGAGAAAGATGCACATGAAATTATTTGGGATTATCGTCATGACTATAATCCTGAAGAACATGTGATTTTAGCGGAATACCGTATTCCTTATTATGAAGAAGAAAAAGTAGAACAGAGTATTCTCGATAACATTCTGACAAAAGAACCATTTGCAGTCATGATTACAGGGATTGATGAAAGAGTTGATCCTTCTGAATACAAAAAAGCACGCAATGACGTGAACATTCTGATGGTTGTCAATCCTGAGATGAAACATGTCCTGACTGTCAGTTTCCCTCGTGACAGCTACATTAAAAATGCATGTACTGGCTACAATGATAAACTGACTCACTTTGGTATGAAGGGAACTGAATGTGTTAAGGAATCTATTGGTGATTTGCTTGATGTTGATATCGAATACTTTGTTCAGGTCAGCTTCTCAACATTTGTGGATATGATTGATTCCTTAGGTGGAATTGAAGTGGATGTACCGCTTGACTTCTGTATGGATCAGGACAGTTATCGCAATGTAAAACAGCCATATTGCCTGGTGAAGGGTGAAGATACGCTTCTGTATGGAGAATGGGCTTTGGCACTGGCTAGAAACCGCAAATATGATGGTATCTACAATGGTGACTATGGGCGTATCCGCAATCAGGCTCTGATTGTCAATGGTCTGATGGAACGTTTATCAGAATATCCATTCCTGCTGCTGATGGCAGAATACAGCTGGCGTGCTAATACATTGGCATATCATAACTTCAACCTTGAACTTAATGATCTGGAAGCGCTGTTCTATCTGGCAAATGCATTCTCTGATGGTTATACTGTCGATAACTACTTTATTGAAAATGTAGGGGATATGACAGAATCAGGTATGTCAATTGGACGTTTGACTGAACGCACAAAAGAAATCGCAAAACTGAAAGTACAATATGCATTGACTGGTGAAATGGACAAAGAATCCAAGTACTATGAAGAAGCTATGATTGGCTATATCACAGGCGGTGCAGGAAATTATACAGACAAATACATTGGTGAAGAATACTATCTGGAAGGTTATGAACCAGAAGTAGAAGAACCAGTTTCATCTGAAACAAATGAATAACATAAAAGCAGCTGAATTTCAGCTGCTTTTTCTTATCAGTTTCTTAAAGCCAATCAATACAAGTGTTAATAGTGATAATCCTATGGAGAAACGGTGAATAGGTGTTTTTTAATAAACGACTGTGAATTCAGTACAGTTATCTGTGTTAAAACTGATTCTTCCTGATACGGTTGTCCATTTGATTTCCTGTGTACCGCTGTAGATGTGATAACCCTTATATGAAGTCAATGGGACAAGAACCGTTGTATTTTCCGGCGCATTGAATGATAAAGAATCTGTCTTTTCAATGGCACAAGTCAATTCATTTCCAGATAGGTCAGTAATACATCTTGAAGCATTCTTATAATCCAGAAATCCTTGAGGCAGATAGTCTGCGCCTGCGACTTCAATGCGATTGTAGCTGGTGTTTCCATAATAAGGATCCACGATAGAACCACTTAAAAGTTCTTCATAGGTTGTATCATTGTGAATGACAAGTGTTCTATCCAGCACAGGAAACAGAAGATAAATGCCATTGAACAGAATCAGCACAAACAAGATGATTGTAGCTTTACGGTAATGATGAAGAATGCGTGCACATCCAACCGATGCACCTACTGCAAGGAAAACACAAGCCAGTGTCATCCAGCGCCATGGAAACTGCATGATTCTTAGAAAAGAAAGCATATCCCATGGGACAAAATCACTGCAAAGCAGGGCAAAGAAAATACCAAGTACAGCACATTTTCTGCCAAAGTGAATCATTCTGTCTTTGTCCTGAATGTCAAAAAGACATAAAACAGGAAGAAACATCAGGGCAAGACCAGGTGTGACCACCATCATCTGATCATAGGTATAGTAATTTCCTGAAAGCCCAAAAATAGTTTCATTGATCAGATATTGCCAGCTCATTAAAGCATGAGATTTCAGATTTGAGCTGGATGCATAATAATGCAGGTAATAAGACTGAAATGAAGTCTGCTCAAGCATAGGAAACAGAAACCAGGCACACAGTCCAATTGTGATCAAACCAGCCTGTATCAGCTTTATAATGCGGCTGAAGGTCATTTTTCTATAATAGATAATCATCAATGCAACAAATCCGATACCGCTCAGCAGCAAAGTCAGATTGTGAGATAACGCAACTCCTGTAAATCCCGCAATGAGCATTTGAATTTGAGGCTCATCTTCCAGAAACAGATCCACAAAACCATAGAGAATCAAAGGAATGAAAGCCATGGCAATGACTTCACCTAATGCTCCGCGTACATAAACATCTGTGATGCGATAATTGGAGAAAAGATAACACAAAGCACCAAACAGACAAATCAGATTGTTTTGTCTCAGCTTTTTCAGCAGCAGTGCCATCGACATGCCGCTAAGCCATGTGAACAGGAAAACAGTCACTTTATAGCCGATGGCAACTTCAAATCCTGCAAGATACAAAAGAGCTGCAGGCACCAGAAACAGATCGCAGTAAAACAAAGCACTGCCATAGCCGAATCCATCATTTTTTAATGGATAGAGATCAGGAAACAGTTTTCCGCTTCTGAAGGATTGTGCCAGACCTTCAATGCGTGATAAATGGAAGAGGGTGTCATGTTCCAAAGAAAGATCATTGGATAAATAAGGGAACATGAACACAAGACTAAGCAACAATGTCCCAATCAGTAGGACAGGTAAATTGTTCTTTTTCATCCGAAATACCAGCTGTTCATCCAGCGTGTGATGTGCTGAACATACCATGATGTTGTCTCAAACCCTCCAATGACAGGCAGAAACAAGAAGAAGACAATTGCTGCGGCAATTGTAAGAATCCCAATCGGTCTGATATAGTTTTTATCCTTGTTCAATAAAGATTCACAGGCATGTACAATTCCTAAAATCATAAAGGGAACAGATGGATAATAATGATAAATAAAGATACAGCGATCAACCATCAGCCACGGAATCAATTGTGCCAGATAGGCAATAGAAATCATAGCTGCACGTTTTGATTTGTGTTTGATGGCATCTTTGAAACACCAAAGCATGGAAACAGCACCACACCAGAAAACGATAGGATTCCCCATGGCAGAAATGGTCTGCATGGTTGTTTCACTGCGTTTGACATAATACCAGATTGGACGAATGTCCAGAATCCATTGCCACCAGACAGATTGGAAGGAATGAGTCGCATCTAGATTCTTGTGATAATCATACATCCCCATTGTCTGATCAATCACTGCCTGAAGTGAGAAACCATTCTCCATCTTTATAAAAGCATAGGAGAACACATAAATGCAGGCAGGCACAATCACAAAGAACAGAACACACCACAACCCTGTTTTAATCAGCAGAGAAAGAAGCAGTTTTTTATGTTCATTCTGAAATGCTTTGTGTATCTGTTCTGACAGATGCATAAAAAACAGAACAGCCAGACCTATGCCTCCATAAACCCCAGTAAACTTTGTCGCACAGGCGCATCCCATAAAGATGCCAGATAATGCAAGATATTTGAATTGCGTAGAAAGCGTTGTTTCAACCAGATCGGTCTGTATGTATTTGAACATGAAATAAGTCATCAACAGAATAAAGAACACACTGAATGGCTCTAAAGTGCCAATACGTGATGTTGTGTAGTGCATGAACTCAATCCCCAGAAGAAAGGAGGCAAAGGCTGCACTGCGGCGTCTGTGAAAGATATGAAGGCCGCATAGATACATCAAAGGCATCATCAAAATACCAAACAAAGCACCCATGATACGCCAGCCAAATGGCGACAGACCAAAAATGGAGATTCCCCATGAAATGATCTGTGTTCCAAACAAAGGATGAACATAAGCATACAAGCGCTGATGATTCGCAATTTCCTGAGCGTTTCTTGTATGATAGATTTCATCAAAATACGTTTCATTCATGTAGTCTTCATCCATCACCAGAAAGCTCTGTTCATCAATTAGAGCCTGAGGTGAATAGATGGAGTCTGGATGAGAGAATGATACAAGTTCCATCCGAATCAGTTCATTCTGATTGAGTTTCTTAAAGCCGATTTCATTGAGGACATTGTAAGAATTGCGTGAAATGATTTTGATGTATCGATATGACCATACCCCTGACTGATGCTGAATCTTGAGATAATCTTCATTTGTAAGCTCACAAAGGTCATCCCATACATTTAAATCATTGGATCCCTGAATCAGAAAATCAACCTGATTCTGATAACCAGAGGAATTCGTGTTGTTGCCTTCACCACTGACCCATAAAATCTCATCAAAATCATATTCAGCTAATTCCAAGATGATTTCTTCATGGTCTGTGACAGGCTGCCAGAAAGAGCCAATCGTTTCCATTGAACCTAAATTCCATAAAGAAACAACGGCATACAGCCCACTTAATAAGACGATCCAGAATCCATCATGGACATCCACTTTTCGAAAAAGTTTTTTCTGTTTTATCTTTCTATCGGGAAGTATTTTATAGATGAAAGAAGCAATCAGAAGAATAAGTGCAATCACCAGAATCATTGAAATCAGTTCACTGTTTCCTAAAATCTGAGCACTGAATTTATTTAACATTTTATCACCTGAACTTTAGTCTTTCTCATTATAAACAAAACCAAATCATGAAAAAAGAGAAGGCTGTCGAAAATGCAAAATAAAGTAAAAAAATCTCTTGTGTTTTATATAAGACTGTGGTTTAATAATCGAGGTCTTTTATCAAGAATGAGGGAGAGAGTTAGCTCGTAGAACTCATACCAACCTACAAATGCAAGGTGGTAAAGCTAACAGCGATAAGGAAAGAGAAAAACAAGAAGCTCTTTTCTTAGAAAAGAGCTTTTAATTTGATAAAGGAAATGGAGGAGAAACAAATGAAAAAAGTATATTTTACAAGTGAAAGCGTCACAAGCGGTCATCCAGATAAAATCTGTGATTTGATTGCCGATTCCATTTTAGATGCTGCGATTGCAGGTGATCCAGAAAGCCACATGGCAGTTGAAGCTACAATTAAAGATGATTTTATTCTCGTATACGGAGAAGCAAACACAAAGTCAAACATTGACTATGCAGGTATTGCAAAGCGTGTACTGGCTGAAATCGGATATGAAGAAGAATACCAGGTGCTGGTAAAAGTCAACAAGCAGTCAGCTGAAATCGATTCAGCAGTTGCTCATGATGAAATCAGTGCAGGTGACCAGGGGATCATGTTCGGTTATGCATGTGATGAAACTGAAAACTACATGCCACTGGCTATCGATACAGCTCACGCTCTGGCTAGAAAGCTGGAAGAAGTACGTCGTGCATCAAATGGTATGCTGAAACCAGACGGAAAGACTCAGGTTACAGTTGAATACGTTGATGGCGAACCTAAGAGAATCGATGCAATCGTTATCTCTACCCAGCATGCAGCTGAACTGTCTCAGGAAGAACTGAAGGAAATGATGATGGAAAAGGTTGTCGCTACTACAGTTGATCCTAAGTGGCTGGATGAAAACACTCGTTATCTGATCAACCCATCAGGAAGCTTCGTTGTAGGCGGAAGCTTTGGTGACTCAGGTACAACAGGTCGTAAGATCGTTGTTGATACATACGGTGGAACAGCTCCAATCGGTGGAGGATGCTTCTCATCTAAAGACCCAACTAAGGTAGACCGTTCTGCAGCTTATTATGCTCGTTACGTATGCCGCTCACTTGTTGAAGCGAAGCTGTGCTCTAAGTGCCAGATTCAGCTGTCTTATGCAATCGGTGTTGCTAAGCCAATCTCTGTTCTGATTGATACATTCGGTACTGCAACAGTATCTGAAGCTGAACTGGATGCAATCGTTGAAAGAAACTTTGACTTCAGCGTAGAAAACATCATCAAGGAACTGGATCTGAGAAGACCAATCTATGCAACTTGCGTAAACTATGGTCATTTCGGTAAGTCATACCTGCCTTGGGAACAGGCTAAAACTCTGAAATAAAATAAGGAAGAGCTCATTTTTGAGCTCTTTTTGATTTGTTGCATCATGACGATTTAATTATTATATATTCCGTGTTATAGTATGAAAAAAGGAGTAGACTATGGACAATCTGAGATGTAAAGTTTGTGGCAGCAGCACAATTATAAAAAAAGGAGAAATCTATGAATGCAACGTGTGCGGAAGTCAGGACTTTATCGTTCTGGACAAAATTCCTGTCAAGCAGAAAAAGGGGCTTTCAAAACTCAAAGTGATTGAAATCAAAGAAGAAGCCAGAGAACTTCATGTTGCTGGAAGATATCGAGATGAGATAAAGTTGTTGCTGAGTGCCATTGATATGGCAGATGATCAACATTCTGCTTTGTATGTCAGTTTAGGTCGCGTGTATCGAACACTCTCTATGGTTGATGAGGCGATTGAATGTTACGAAAAAGCAATTGAAATCAATCCTTGTGAAGGTCAAGCTTATAACAGTCTTGGTGTTATTTATACACTAAGAGAAGAATACGTAAAAGCGAATGAATATTTTGAATTCGGGCTGCGTTTTATGGATAAGGCCAACGGAGATTATTGGATTGCCCTGGCTAACCATGCTATTGTTGTTGCAAAGCTGGGAAATCGTACGAAAGCGAAATATATGATTTTTGAAGCTGAACTCCATGGATATCAAAATGCAGAAAATGTGCGTAAGTTAGCAGGACTTTACGATGAAGATTCCTTAATCGCAAAAGTGAATGGATTCTTTACGAAAAAATAAGATGAATTGCCAGTAGAAATACTGGCTTTTTTAAGGCATTTTTGTTGTTACAATCAGACTGTTTTGATATGATTCAGTTAAAGATAAGGGGTGATTCTATGCTGAAAAAAATCAGAAAAAATGAATTGTTTGGTACATTGCCATTGTTGATTGTGCTGACTGTTGTAGGAGTTGTGTCAATCTTTTTCA
>JAFYOL010000232.1 GCA_017560205.1 Erysipelotrichaceae bacterium
ACATTGACATCATACTTATTAAAACCTTCCAGCAACGCACTTCCCCAGTCATCTGGTTCATATGCTGTAAGATCTCCTGATACCAGTAATGCATCTGCACCAACATATTCAGCAAACTGAGCTGCTCTTTCTGCACGAACAACATCACCATGCACATCAGAAATATGAAGCAGAACAGTTTTATCTGCATTTTTAAGAAGCTCTGCTACCTCTTTATTGTCATCAACAATATTACTTGATGTTTGAAAATGTACCTTTACTCCTGACTTCTGCACATCATCCAAAGTTACAGTTGAACCGTCACTCTTACGAATGCTAACGCGCATATAAATCGAACTAGAAGGCAAAGTATACGTGTAAACAGACTGATTATCACCATCTGTCCCTAACCATCCAGAACTCTGATTAATTCTATTGTTGTTATTACCGCTATAAATGTTTATTTGATATCCATCTTCAACAGTAAGTTTAAGTTCAGCCCCTGAATAAGGGACTGCCACTAAAGATTTCTGCGATAGCTGAACTGTTGAAGCAGATAATGCACCAGTTCCAACTCCAGCAACCTTGAAATCACCTAAGGTCATTTCGACATTTGGTTTTCCATTTTCCCATACCTGGAGATATTCAATAGAACAGTTCGTCAAACCATGCGTATCTGTACCCATATAAGGGAAGATAAAGTCTTTTCCACTTAACCAGTCTGATGTTGTACCTTGATCTGCAGTACCAATATAATAATTGTTCATAGGTCCAATTTCTTTACCGTCAACAAAAAGATAAATCATATTGGAGCCATCATCATTGATTCTATTCTGAAGGATATAAACATGTTCAAGACTTGCATCAATATCATGATCAGCCAGTTCAAGACCATAATTATGACTTCCTGTTGTCGTCTTTTCACCCATAGCGATTAGACCATTTACTGAGCTCTTAAACAAGTATCTTGCATTGTACTGTGCATTTACATTAGTTGAAGTCAAGATTCTTGTACCTGTAGCAGTGCCCTCATTCTTCATGGAACCAGTACTCTTCCATTCAATTATCCATGGAAGATTATGCTTAAGCACAATTGAATTCGTTAATTCATATTGCACTTTACTGAACTGACCATCTGTTATAGTACCAGCAAGCATAGTTAAAGGATTCTCTTCGCAGATTAATTGATTGTCTTCAAGCTGCCAATTATAAGACTGAGGAACATACACTGTTTTTGCTGTAATGTTCACATCATCATTCACTTCTGAAATAGTCAGTTTACCATTTTTGTAAACTGATTCAGTGATGTCTTCACTGCCCATCATGACAGTGACTTTAACAGGATCTCCCGTTAAAGATGTCAATTCCACTTCAAATGAATCACCATGAACAACAATCTTATTTCCACCATAATTCGATGCAACTTCAGTCAATTCAAAATCAATTTTATGTGTATTTACCAGATAACCTGTATTTTCAACTAAAGATGCCTTAAATGCTTCTGTCATTACATCCATTCCCAAACGATTTGGATGCAATCTTCCATCTCCTATCAGATCCGCAGAATCCAGCACAGTATACAAATCAACAACTATAACACCAAACTTTGCACATACAGTTTTAACGGATTCATTGAGTTCTTCCATTAGCGCTGTATCTGATGCACTCTGGCCAATACGTTTAAAATGACTGAACATGTAGATTTCAGCATCAGGATAACGCTTTGTCATCTTGTCCAGCATGATAACAGTAGCTTCCATTGTTGTATCTGGTTCACCATATCCATTAGCTGTAATCAGCTCTTCATAATTGATATTGGCATCACCTAATGTTGCCTTACCATAGCTGAAATCATTGAATCCCATCTGAATGATAATAATATCTGGCTCTTCCCCTGCATTATCGCCTGTATTGTCATGCAACTGAACACAGCGATCTACATATGCACCTACTGTTCCTGAACGTTCAAGTAAAATAGCACTTCCAGACCATGAATTGTTGACAAGAAGTTCAAGATTAAGATCTTCACACACCTGCATCCACCATGTATCATTCAATGTAATTTCAGGAATTGTTGTATTCGGATAATATTTAGCATTATTTTTAATCGTTGAATTGGTTGTTTTTGATGCATCTCCATTGCTTGTACCAGCAAATGTTGAAATGCTTGCACCTAAAACAGACAATTTCTTGCCTTCAAGTTCTCCTTTTACTGTTCCACTCACTTCAACTGTTTTTGTTGTATAGCCAAAACGCAGTGAAACCTCTGCAGTGAATGTATCTGCAGATGGCTCAAATTCATTTTTCAGTTCAATGTTGATTTCAATTTCATCATGAACCAGATCTTTGATTTCATCTGTAAGTGCTGAAATCAGATCTTCTTCAGCCTTGATTCGATTCAGTACAAATTCTGTCTTTGATACTGTTTCTGCAGCAGTTACTACAGGATCAGTCTGATACTCTGTCAGTTTTGTATAAGCATATTGTTGATCTGCATCATAATTGATGGATTCAATTGCTTTATTTACACACAACTGTGCAATTTCTGTATATTCATCTGGAAGTTTTCCAATTGCCTGAGAATCTGAAATAGAAGGCAGTGTATAACTGTCTTTTCTCATGCTTTCTGGAATCAGTGTTTCTGCAAATGTCAGTGCTGCAATATAACGTCCAATGTTGTAGCTGACATGCCATCCATCACGTGTCAGACCAATGTTTTTATCTTCTGCAAGGCTTGTGCCTTTATCTGTGTTGTACTGCAGATAAGCAAGATAGCTTGTTCTTGCAGTCTGTACTGCTGTACCTACAGGAATAACACCAGAAATAGACTTGTTTTCACCTGAATAGTTCTGTACTTTACGTACATTATCCAGCATTGTGTTGTATACAGAGCCATTTGTATCATACTTGGCTACGCCTGATGTAGCCCAGCTCAGATAATAATAGACATCACTTTGTGGAGCATATTCATGAATGTAATCCAGCATATATGGCATGGAAACACTCAGATCCAGCATATCCAGATCTGCATGATATTCTTCTGTGTTGGAGTTGTCAAAAGCACCTTTTGTTGTTTCTGTACCATGTGGCTGAATTGTCACAACGTCCCAGTCCTTGTATTCCAGAACTGTAGAGATTGTAGATTTACCTAATACGCCTTTCCACTTGCCTGTGTCACTTGTGATCATGCTCAGCGAACAGAAAGCTTCATCATTTCTTGCTCGTGACGCATACCAGGCAACTGTCTTGCCACCGCTTGTATAGTGACCAATTTCAATCTTTGTTCCTTCAGGCAGCATTGCCTTTAAAATATCCAGCAGCTGTGTCTGACCAGAGTTGGACGCATCCTGAGAGAAACTGTTTCCAATCAGAAGCAATCTGAAAACACCATCATCCAGATAGTCTTTTTCGTCGATTTCAACAACCTGCTGAGTTTCTTCATGTTCATGATCATGTTCTTCTTCAGCATGCACATGCAATGAAGAATAGTTAGGAACTGACTGGATCAGCAGCATTAGAACCAGCAGCCACTTGTAAATTTTATGCATTAAAAGTTTCATACAAAACCTCCAGAATTACAGAGTATATCAATTTTATTTTACGCCTTGTAACCGCTTTTTTCTACATGATTTCCGGTTTTTGGATATTTTAATGAATGATTTGTGAATCTGAACTGAATCTTAAACATTTATAAGTGAATTTCATGATTGATTACGATATAATAAGATAGATTACTGAGGTACTTATGAATAAAACTATATTAAAAAAAATATATAGTCTGGAAACACTGATCTTTCTGATTGTGTTCTTTGGTCTGTTTGGTTCATTGGCTTATGTCATGGGACTTCCAAACATGATGAATACATTGATGAATACAGCGTATGCCTTGTTGATGGACACTGTCTTTTATATCATGGCTATTTCTGTTATTGCTGGGGCAATTGGAGCAATCTTTATTGAATTTGGTGTCATTGCGATTTTAAACAAGATTTTATCTCCATTGATGAAGCCAATCTTTGGTCTTCCAGGTGCTGCTGCAATGGGTATCATGTCAACTTTCCTGTCTGATAATCCTGCAATTCTGGCATTGGCTGATGATGTTTCATTCCGTCGCTATTTCAAGAAATTCCAGCTGCCTGCTCTGACAAATCTGGGAACTGGATTTGGCATGGGTTTGATTACTGTGACATTTATGATGGGGCTGATTCCAACAGACGGTACATCCTTTTTACCAGCTGCTTTAATTGGACTTTTAGGAGCAGCAATCGGAAGTGCTGTCAGTGTAAGAATCATGCTGATGTTCACAAAGAAGATGTATGGTACAGAAACTGAAGCTTATGAAGGCACTGATTCAAGTGAAATGATTGATGACATGCGTGTTGTTCATGAAGGTTCTGTGGCAAGCCGTGCAATGAATGCGCTTCTGGAGGGCGGTAAGCAGGGTGTTACATTAGGTCTTGAAATTATCCCTGGTGTTCTGATTATCTGTACTCTAGTGATGATGCTGACAAACAGTGCTACAAATGGTGTTTATACAGGTGCTGCTTATGAAGGTATTGGTCTTCTTCCTTATTTAGGGACAAAGATTGATTTTATCCTTCAGCCTCTGTTTGGCTTTACTTCTGCTGAATGCATC
>JAFYOL010000233.1 GCA_017560205.1 Erysipelotrichaceae bacterium
TCTTTTCTGCTTCTACAACCTTGTATGTGATGTAGTTTTCTTTAGCGTAGATGGATTTATTGATTGAATCAACCCATGTTTTCACGTCAGCTTCTTTTTTGCCAACCAGATCAATCATTTTGATTGATCCTAATGAGAGATAAACTTTAATGGTTGTGGTTTCTGAAACATTGCCGCTGCTTGGTGAAGTGCTGATGACTTTATCCTTTTCAGTAGAGTCAGCATAATAGCTGTAATATTCAACTTTAGCGTTGTTTTTCTTGACCCAGTCTTCAATCTGTTTCTTGGTCATTCCTTTCAACTCATCGACTTTGAGGGCTTTGCCATTGGAAAGTGTGATGGTGATGGTATCACCAGTTTTGATGATTGTGTTTTTCTCTACAGACTGAGAAATGACTTTTCCAGATTCAACGGTATCAGAGTAAGCCTGTTTGTAGTTGACTGTGAT
Source organism: Erysipelotrichaceae bacterium (assembly GCA_017560205.1). GTDB lineage: Bacteria > Bacillota_I > Bacilli_A > Erysipelotrichales > Erysipelotrichaceae > RGIG1896. The sequence goes on from JAFYOL010000233.1 coordinate 449, forward strand.
GTTGTTTGTCCTTGCCCAGGAATCAATGCTGGATTTTGTATATTCACTGAAGTCAGGCATTGGAATTTCAATTCCAATGGATTCAGTGCCGGCAGAGATTTGAATAATAATCATATCTGATCTTTTTGCGGAAGATTCTTTTACGTTGATCGATACGAAATAATCTTTTTTCACTTTTTCAGATACAACATACTCAAATGTAATATCAGAGAAATGATTTGTTTCAAAGTATGTGCTGAGCTGTTCCTGAGTCATCTTGTCCATGTCTTCAGGAAGTGCAATTTCCTTATCGGGATCATATCCTTTTGAGACAATGAAGATGATCTGATCTTCTTCAGTTAATTTTGTGCCTGCTGCAACAGACTGAGAAAGAACAGTATCTTTTTCTTTTTCTTCACTGTATTCATACTGATAGATGACTTGATTGTCATTAAGTGCGTTGGCATCTTTCCAGCTCATGATTTCCTGAATGGTCTTTTCTGTGAATTCAGGTAATTCTATTGTATTGACTGGACTGTTTAGAAATAGAATCAATGCAGCACCAGTGATTAATGTTAAGACTAAAGTTATTGACAACAAAAGAACTGTTTTTTTGTTTTTAAATATTTTCATGGTTTTTCCTCCCTGATAAATCGTATTATAGCATATTCCTCTCTGACTTGTGTGAAAAGAGTTATGCAGATGTGTGGGCTGTGACATTTTTGCGTTTTTCTGTTATCATAAACAAGCACGACAAAAGGAGGAAATACAATGCAGGAAATAACTGGTAGAATTGCAGAACTGCTGAAGATTCAGCAGAAGCAGGTTGAAAATACCTTGGCCTTGCTTGAAGAAGGCAATACAGTGCCTTTTATTGCGCGATATCGTAAAGAAATGACAGACAATCTGGATGAGGAACAGATTCTGTTTATTTTTAAGGAATATGAATATCAGAACAATCTGAAAAAAAGAAAGGAAGATGTTTTGCGTCTGATTGAAGCTCAGGGAAAATTGACCGATGAAATAGTTCAGGCAGTCCATGGCTGTCAGAAACTTTCTCAAGTGGATGACTTATATCGTCCATATCAGCAGAAAAAGAAAACCCGTGCAGCTGATGCCATCAACAAAGGGCTTGAAAAGCTGGCAGATTATCTGATGAACTGTCCGAAAGCTGGTTCTGTGGAAAAAGAGGCACAGAAGTATTTGAATGATCAGGTGACAAGTGTTGAAGATGCGCTTCAGGGGGCACGTGACATCATTGCGGAAAGAGTCAGTGATGATGCAAAACTAAGATGGAAAATCAAAGATTCCATCCTGAACTATGGAAAACTGGTGACGAAAGAAAAGAAGAAACATGAAGATACTGAACAGGTCTATAAAATGTATTATGACCGTACTGAACGTATTTCTTCTGTTCAGCCTCATCGTATTATGGCGATTGAACGTGCTGAATCTGAAAAGGTCATTGCAGTGACATTGGATTATGATCAGGGATGGCTGATGAATTATGCAGTGCGTGGTATTACACGCAATCGTCTGACAATTGCACAGGAGCAGATTGAAGAAGCTGTCAAAGATGGTCTGAAACGTCTTGCTTTTCCATCTGTTGAACGTGAAGTTCGTGCTGAATTAAAAGAAAAAGCACAGAGTCAGTCCATTGAAATCTTCTCAATGAATCTGGAAAAACTGCTTCTGCAGCCACCGATGAGTGGAAAGACAATTTTAGGATTTGACCCTGCATTCCGTACAGGATGCAAGCTGGCAATCATTGATTCAACAGGGAAGGTACTTAAAATTGATGTGATTTATCCTCATCAGCCTGTCAATAAAAAGAAAGAAGCTGAACGTCTTTTGATTGATTTATATCAGCAGTATCATTTTGATATCATTGCGATTGGTAATGGTACAGCATCACGTGAATCAGAAAGCTTTGTGGCAGATGTCATTTCCAGAAATCATCTGAATGTACAGTATACACTGGTTTCTGAAGCAGGGGCATCTGTCTATAGTGCCAGTGAGCTTGCGCGTGCAGAGTTTCCTGATTTAACAGTTGAAAAGCGTTCTGCGGTTTCAATCGGTCGTCGAGTGCTGGATCCTCTTGCAGAGTTGATTAAAATCGATCCTAAAAGCATTGGGGTAGGTCAGTATCAACATGATCTGCCTCAGAAACAGCTGCAGGAACGTCTTGATTTTGCGATTGAAAAGAGTGTTAACCGTGTTGGTGTTGATGTGAATACAGCGTCTAAAGAATTGTTGATGCATATTTCAGGTTTAAATAAATCCATTGCAGAAGAAATTGTGAAATGGCGCAATGAAAATGGTCGTTTTGAACATCGTGGTCAATTGAAGACAGTTAAGAAACTGGGACCTAAGGCATTCGAACAGTCATCTGGTTTCTTGCGTATCCGCTTTGGTACAGAAGAGCTGGATGGTACATCCATTCATCCGGAAAGTTATAAGAAAGCTAAACAGGTTCTCAAGCTTGCAGGTAATCATCCATTAGGGTCTGAGGCTTTAAATAAAACTTTATCACAGCTGAATGTAACTGATCTGGCTGCAGAACTTGAACTTGATGAATACACGCTGGAAGATATTCTATCAGCCTTGAAAGCTCCACTCAGAGACTATCGTGAAAAATATGATGGTCCACTCTTGAGAAGTGACATCCTTGAACTGGAAGATTTGAAAGAAGGAGAAGAGCTAGAAGGTGTTGTGCGAAATGTCGTTGACTTTGGTGCTTTTGTCGATATTGGTCTGCATGATGATGGTCTGGTTCATATTTCGAAAATGACAAAAGAAAAGAATGTCCATCCAAGTGATCTTGTTTCAGTGGGAGATTTACTGAAGGTCAAAGTTCATAAAATTGACCGTGAAAGAAAACGAGTACAGCTTTCTCTGATTGATTGAGACAATCTCAAAAGGTATAATAAAACTAGAGGTGATACATATGCATTGTTTTAAAATGAATGAAGAAAAAATGAAGGAACTGTTCTGTTTCTGGACAGCAACTGAAATTGCACAGCAGCCTAAAACCTGGGTCAAGACATTGGATCAGATTGAAGGTTTAAAAGATGAACTGAAAGCATTTATTTCGCAGGTTACTGCACAGGATGATTTTGATGTGATTCTGACTGGTGCTGGTACTAGTGAATTTGTAGGGAATTCCATCTGTCTGCATTTGAACCGTCTTTTGAAAAATAAAGTTCGTTCCATTGGGACAACGGATCTGGTCAGTGCTCCAGAAGATTATTTTGACGCGAAGAAACCGACTTTACTGATTTCCTATGCACGCTCTGGAAATTCACCAGAATCTGTGGGTGCAGTTCAGGCAGCAGAGGTTGTATGTGAAAACATTTATCATCTGATGGTAACCTGCAATAAAGAGGGTGCTTTAAGCAAGTTTGCCAAGACAAATGATCATAGTTTTGCGCTGAATCTTGCGGATGAAACGTGCGACCAGAGCTTTGCGATGACTTCAAGTTATACAAATATGGATCTGGCATGTGTTCTGTGTTTCCATCTGGATGAGCTGGATGTTTTAAGACAGCAGATGAGTCATGTAATTTCAAGTGGTCAGAACTTTATTGATTCAGGTTATGAAGCTGTTGAACAGTTGATTGAAGATTTTGATTTCAGACGTATTGTTTATCTGGGCGCTAATGATTTAAAGGGAACTGCTCAGGAATCTGCATTGAAGATGCTTGAATTGACTGCAGGGCAGGTTGTGACTATGCATGATTCTCCGCTTGGGTTCAGACATGGTCCTAAATCCATTGTGAATGATGATACATTGACTGTGATTCTGCTTTCATCAAATCCATATGCTCGTCAGTATGAACTGGATCTTCTGAAGGAAATGAGCGGACAGCGCAAAGGTAATCGCATTGCGGTTCTTTGCGGACAGGAAGTTCCTGAAGTAAATAATCTGGCAGATTATACAGTATGTTTCAACCATGAATGTGCACTGGATAATGCACTGCTGGGTCTGAATTATATTCTCTTTGCCCAGGTTCTGGCATTGAAGAAGTCATTGAGTCTTTCAATTGGTCCGGATAATCCATGTCCAACAGGTGAAGTTAACCGAGTGGTCAAGGGTGTTACGATTTATCCATATCAGAAATAATTCTTTTCAATTGAATGAAATTCAAGTATAATGAGACAAAGGAATGATGCTCAATGGAAAATATGTTTTTTAAGGAAAATGTACGTTTTTTAAGAAAGTTAAAGGGTGTATCACAGAATGAATTTGCGGATGAGCTGGGATACAAGTCTTTTACGACAGTGCAGAAGTGGGAAGATGGGACATCTTATCCGAGTCTGCCGGTTGTTTCTCAGATTGCGGAATACTTTCAGGTCTCATTGGAAATGCTGGTGTACAGTGATCTTTCCAGCATTCTGTCTCATTATCGTCAGGTTCCTGTCGTTGGTACAGTGCGTACTGGTCCGGGAATTCTGGCTGCAGAAAACATTGAAGGATGGGAATATGTACCGGATTATGAAAGTGGTTATGGTGAGTATTTTTATCTGAATGTAGTGGGTGATTCCATGGTGAATGCACGTATCATGGAAGGTGATATTCTGTATTGCAGAAAACAGTCTACAATTGAACATAATGAGATTGCGGTTGTCTTGATTAATGATGAAGAGGCAACATGCAAACGTGTTCTGTTTAAAGGGGACAAGATGATTCTGCAGCCGGAAAATCCAGCTTATGAGCCTATGGTGTACAGTGCAGATGAAGTTGATGCAGGGCATGTGAAGATTATCGGCAAAGTGCTTCACAATAAGATTCGCTTTTAATGAAACATCGTTTAATTCCGTATTTTCTGACCTGCATGGGAATCTACATCGCAGTATTCCTGGTGGAACTTGTGCTGATGAGTTTTCTTGTACAGATGTTTACGACAAATACTCTGGTTTCTGTTACGGCTGCTTTGCCGATGCTGCTGTTTGTCAATCCAGTAATTACATGGGTGCTTGTCGAAACCCTTATGAAAAAATAAAATAAAGAAAGGTTTTACCTCATACACTGAAGTGAATGAGGTGAAACCTTTTTTATGTTCAATCGTAAATCACGTGCATTGACTATGAAGCTGATTGTTTTGATTCTGTCAGGACTTGTTTTGATTGCGACCAGTTCACATGTAGGGGCTGTATTTAA
>JAFYOL010000234.1 GCA_017560205.1 Erysipelotrichaceae bacterium
AACTTAGCATTGTTACCACTGATCTTAGTCAATGATCCATCAACAATTCACAATTCACTTTCATCAGCATCGATTTTTCTAACAATTTCAAGGATATATTTAGCTTCAATAACAATGGAACCTGTTTCTGAAATCACCAGATTGATATCTTCATCATTTGCAGTCAATGTTTTCTGAATAGAAATATCAGAATCACTTCCTGTTAATACGATAGAATCTTCCAATACATCAATCTTAATCCCTGTTAAAGATGGAATCGGTGAATTTGAAGAAATAGCGCGTGATACAGTCTGAAGTGAACTGTAAAACACTTTCTTGGAAATTTTGAAATTCATGAGGTTCCTCCTGTAGTAATAATATTTATTTTTTTATCATTATTATTAAGAGTGTGGAAATGTGGATAACTTCCGAAAAAGCCCTTAATCTAAGTATATTTTATCACTTTCCACTGTGGAAATAAAGTGGAAAACAATGTGGGCATTGTGGATTACTTTGCCTTAATCTGTTTTTCAAGCTCATTGATAGCCTGTCTGTAGAAGGCATCTTTCTTCAAATTAGCTTCTACTTTCTTGCATGCACTCATCACTGTAGAGTGATCTCTCTTACCAAATTCATCACCGATTTTTACAAACGGAAGATCAATCAGATAACGGCACAGATACATTGCAATCTGACGTGCATTGGCAATATTACTGGTACGAGACTTTGAAATCAGCTGCTGCTTTGTCAGACCATAGTAATCTGCAACAACACGTTGAATCAATGAAACAGTCACTTCCTGCCCTTCAGCTGGAGTTTCAACCTGCCCCTTGAATGTTTCAATCGCCAGTGCCATATCAATATGATCTCGATTAGAGAACTGAATTGCATAAAACAACAATCTTTTAATGCATCCTTCGAGTGAACGTACATCTTTAGAGAAATTCGATGCCAGATAAGAGATAACATCATCATCAATAATTACGTCATCACTAACTTGATTAGAGATTTTCAGTCTTAAAATTGCGACAGCAGTTTCAAATTCAGGTGAATCAAGACCTACTGATAAACCAGATGAGAAACGGCTGATCAGACGTTCTTCAAGACCTTTAATTTCAGTTGGATGACGGTCTGATGTAATGACAATCTGTTTACGATTGTTGACCAGTTCATTAAATAAAGAGAAGAAAATCTCATGACTCTTTTCTTTACCTGCTAAAAACTGAATATCATCCATCAACAGAACATCAATATCATAAAGTTCTTTCTTCAACTGATCAATTGTCTTATTTTGAATGCTGTTGACAACCTTTTCAACAAAATCAAGACCAGAAGTATAATAAACCTTCTTTGTAGGATCACTATTCAACACAAAGTTGCCAATTGAGTTCAATAAATGAGTTTTACCTAAACCACTGTTTCCATAAATAAACAATGGAGTATAGATATTACCTGGATCATAAGCACAACCAAGTGCAGCTGCGTGACATTCACGATTGCTTGCACCCACAATAAAATTATCAAAACGATACTCGCTAAGTACATTATTATAATTTAATACAGTGCTGCTTAATGGAATATGAGTTGAAGACTCATGAATCTGCTGTGCAGGTGATGGAATATTTAATTTGCTGTATTCAACCTGTGTTAAAATTTCACAAGTGTTTGTATTGCCATCGATACTTTCAAACAATTCACTGATCATGACGATTTCCTTCATCATAATCTGCTTAGATACTTCGTTACTACCTACAATAATTGCTTTATTAGAAGATAAAGATACTAATGTAGAAGTTCTATAAAATGAATCAAGAATTACTTTATCTATTTTTCCAGAATTTTGAATTTCATCGATGACTTTGTTCCATATTTCGGAATAATAAGCTTCCAATGAAGACATCATCATCAACCTTTCTATTTCTAAATAATTGGGTTTGCTTCTAAACAATACAACACTTTCCACAGGAAATCTATAAGAATTTTGGACGCTAAAAAGTTATCCACAATCAAAAGTGAGAAAAAAGGCTTAAAATAGCATATTTTTGATAGTTATCCACACTTTCCACATCTTTCGTTTTGTGGATAAATTGTTGATAACTTTATTAACATATAACGATTGTGGATAAATGTGGACAAATTAAACAAATCCACAGTGTTATTAACAGTTATCAACTCTTTAAAATGCTTTAAATAAAGTGTTTCTTTATGTTTTCAACATATCCACATATTGTGGATAACTGCCTATTGTGGATTGTGGATATGATGTGGAAAAACAGTGGATAAGATGTTTATAGTTCATAATAATCCACATCGTCTTGTCCACAAATCACATAAATGTGGATAATTCATCAAAAATCATCTAAAATATGAACAGAAAAGAGGTTTTTCAAGTGAAAAAATACTTTATATTCGCTTTGATTCTTATCTTATCAGCATGCTCAACTAAACAAGATGTTGTGAAGTCTGCTTCTGTTTATCCTGTAGAAGTAAATAAGATGGCTGAAGGAATAGAAATTGACATCGTTGATCTGGAAAGTCTGGATTCCATCAACATTGTGGTAAACAAAACACATGATTTGCCATCTGATTATGAACCAGAAGATTTAATTCTTCCTGAAGTTTCTACCACAAAGAAATTGTATATCAGAGAAGTTATTCATGAAGATTTAAAAGAGATGTTCAATGATGCAGAAGAAGCAGGTATTCTTTTAAGTATTACAAGTGGATATCGTTCCTACTCGTATCAGAAGACTTTGTTTAATAACTATGCGGCAAGAGATGGTATTGAAGCTGCCAGCAGATACAGTGCTCGCCCAGGACAGAGTGAACATCAGACAGGTCTTGCGCTTGATCTTGCATCACAAAGTGGTAAATGTACGTTAAGCACATGTTTCAAAGATACAGATGAAGGAAAATGGCTGAATGCCAATGCCTGGAAATATGGATTCATTTTAAGATATCCTGAAGGAAAAGAAGAGATTACAGGATATATGTTTGAACCATGGCATTTCAGATATGTAGGAAAAAATGAAGCACAGAAAATCCAGGATTCAGGATTAACCATCGAAGAATATTACGATACAGAAAAATAACACCAGTTCTCAATGAACTGGTGTTTCTTCTTATTGGTATTCAGTTACTTTTCCATTTTTTCCTGCAAACAACAAACTGACATTTAATTTATCCTTGAATAAGCGAGGGATTTCATTCCATTGTTTCTTATAATGATAAGATTCATTAAACGCAATGCTGTAGTGAGAGGCATCATTTTCAACATCAGAAAAGATAATATTTAATTTTTTAGACAAAGGAAGTTTTCTTCCTCTGCGAGATCCTTCAATGTTGATAAGCCATACTTCATCATTTTTATGTGCACGAATTGTATCTTTATTGGTTTCAATTTCCCAATCTTTTTCTCTTAACCATATGCAGATCAATTCTTTTAAATCATCAGTAGAACGGTTCGGTTTCATTAAACGATTATGTAGTTTTTCTTCATCACTCTTATTTGGTCTTCCTCTTTTTTTTACAGGAAATTTCGCATTTCTGTTTTCTAATTCATCAACATAATATCTTACAAACAAACGACTACCATATCCTGTATGACCTCGTGGCTGATCCAGAATTTCATCTCCTTCAAGCATAAGCTTATAGATTGCCTGGCAGCATGTTGGCATCGTTGCATGGTTTGGAGATATCATATGATGAAGATCTCTTGAACTGATATCGATGTATTTTTTTCCCTCATCATGGGCTGTTTTCTTTAAGTAAGTTAAGTATTCTAAATAATCTTTAATTCCTGGTCCTTTCATATCTTTCACTCTCTTTCTTTGTTGCCCTTATTGTATGAGAAAGGTGATGTCGAAATGTGTCGAAAAAAGAAATAGTAAGAAAAGAATTTAAAAATTTATAAAAAGATAAAAAGCGTATCATTTCTCTTTTTTATAAAAAGAAAGAAAAAAGAAAAGACACTATTTATATAATGTCTTTTCTATAAATATTATTTAATATTTTTAATAACGATTATCAATATAAATTTTAATAATGTATTAAATAAAGGATTGTTTTCAGTAGATATGAACCTAAAAGGAAACTGCATGAATTTGCGATAAATGCATAAAGCAGAGGATGAGATTTCTTCTTCAAATTTTTCCAATACAGGAAAGATTCAATTACTAAAACAGCTGTTTCTGCAAACAGATAATAGAAGAGAACTGAAAAGAAATCATACTTGTAGACCATGAATTGAAGATAAACATGAAGAAGAATCTGAGTGAATAAATTGGTCTTTACAATGAACATGAAATCTTTTTTATCTCTGTAGTTAAACAGGAATGCAATAAAAAGTTCAATGAGTAAAGTCATGCTGAAGCAGACAAGAAATGTCACAATCAGACTGGAATAATCATAATCTTCAATCAGCTGCAAAGAAGCATTTTCTTCATCAACAATCAAACGATACGTATTTTGAAATGCATATTTTTCATAAGTCTCAGAAAGAATAAATTGATCACTATCTGGCAGATAAAGGATGATTTTGAAAATATCAGGTGACATGTAAGTCCATGAGTAAGTGTCGTTGCCAGAAAGAGTCTCAATATCATGGATAAGATAAAAACCATCAAGCTGAGCTTGTTCATAAAACCTGCATGATATCCCTTCACAGTTCTGTGGATTAGAATGATGAGGACCATACTGTTCATATGGTGTCAATAAGGCCATGTAATAAGTTTCTTCATCACATTCAACATTGATGCTGATATTGGATTTAGGTCCCATATCAGCATGAACAGGAAGAAGTGAAAACATCATAAAGAGAATACAAAAAAGTATGATTCCTCTTTTTTTCATAACCGGACCTCTTTTTTAAGGATTAGTTGTTGTAAGTCCAGCCATGGTCATTGTGATAAATCATCAGTTTTGTCATACCTCCATCAATACAGATGTTTTCAGCATTGATGAAAGAAGCCTGATCTGAACAGAGGAACAGAACCATGCTGGCAATATCCATTGGATTACCGATGCGATTGGAAAGATGTTGAGTGATATCAGCACCTTCAAATTCACTGTTTTTTGTATCAATCCATCCAGGTGAAATGGAGTTGACACGAACTTTATGAGCTAAAGAAACTGCCAATGCATGAGTTAATGCTGCAATACCACCCTTGGCTGCAGAATAACTTTCAGATTGAGGCTGACTCATGCGATCACGTGAAGATGAAATGTTGATAATGGAAGCACCTTCTCTGAAATGGTGCATAAACAGTTTACTGAGATAAAATGCAGCAGTTACTCCTGTATTCAATGCATAACAGAATTCTTCATAAGTGCATGTCTCAATTCCTTTAAACAAAGGTGCAGCATTATTCACTAAAACATCCACATGACCATACTCATCAAGTACTTTCTGTGCAAAACTTTCAAGGTCTTCTTTTTTGGAAATATCACCCTGTACATATTCATTTTCTTTTAAGTCAATGATGCAGACATGAGCACCTTCTTTTTTAAACTCATCAGCAATGCATCTTCCAATACCTTGAGCACCACCAGTGATGACGACAACTTTATCTTCAAAACGTTTCATAAGAACCTCCAGAACTCTAACCCAATTATATCAAAAAAGACAGCATAACGCTGTCTAATTCAATGGACTATATCCTGTCATCTCAACTAGAGATTGACCATCTTCAGAAAGCAGGAAATCAATCACTTTCTGTACATAAGGATTATTGTTATCTTTGACTGTGATGCAGTAAAGTGTAGCTACAAGTGGGTAAGTGCCATTCTGTATTGTTTCATTGGATGGATAGACATCATCAACTTCCAGTATTTTGACATTTTCTACTTCATTTAAGCCTTCCAGGAAATAACGGAAGGAATATCCAATAGCACCTGCTTCATTCTGATATTCTACGACATTTTCAACGATACCCATCATACTGGCTTCCATTTCATGAGTAAGAGGTTCTTTTAAAGAAACATCACCCATGAAATAAACCATCATGGATTGACTGCCTGATCGTTCAGGACGCTGAAAGGCAATAATCTCTTCGTTTTTTCCACCAAGTTTTTTCCAGTTTGTAATATCACCATGATAGATGGATTTAATCTGATCTGCAGTTAAAGAATCAACAGGATTATCTTCTTCTACAAAGAACACAAAGGCTTCTTTTCCGATAGGTGTATAGACCAGTTCAACTCCAGCTTCTTTTGCATACTCCTGCTGACTGGCAGAAGGTTTAGCTCCAAAAAACAAATCAACCTCACCTTCAACTAATCGCTCAAATCCAACAGCAGTGTTATAGAATGTGACAATCTTTCCATTTTCATATGAACCATTTCCAAACTTTTTATAATCCATTTCAATAGAGTCAATGTTTTTGTATAGTGTTTTCGCAACAGCTGCATACAACGGATAAGTTGCTTCGGCACCATCCATCACAGGCATATCTTCAACATCTTCAATCATAAATTCAGGTTCATGATCTAAAGAAACAAGCTTGTTGTTTTCGTTATAGACATGATAATCAGAAAAGTCAGTGCTTGAGAAACCATTCATATATTCAAAACCATGACTTAAATTACGATATTTGTAATTAGGTGACTCAAAATAAGTGAATCCGCAAAGTAGAGCACAGACCACAAAAACTGCAGGAAAAATAAAGTATTTACGGTTATGTAATGATGCTGTACTAAAAATAAGACTGAATAATAAGATTATACCGATACATATCATAGCTGTATATGTTCCATAAATAGATAAGATGAATATTAAAGGAAACATAATCAAAACAGGATATAAACCACTTGTAGTTAATGGAGATAACAGTGATCCTTGTGTCAAAATGAAACTAACTGTCTGCAATAGACAGACAATCATGACATAGACAATGTTGATTTTGTGAATCACAGGGTTATATCTCTTCCCTTTTTTGACTAAAACAAAGAAAAGTGTAAGAAAAAGACATGCTGCTAAGCATAAACAAAGAGGATCTAGATTCAAATTTTGGGGTAAAATACTATGAAATGCGGGAAATAAAAATATTCCCAAGATTGAACCTATTCCAACTGCTATATAAATAGCTAAAAGGATCAAAATGCAGCTGAATAAAGAGTATTTTTTAACTTCCATAAAACGTTCCTCCTATCGATTGAAATAAAATAAGACAAAAATCAGAACAAGGAAAATAAATGTAAAGATTGATGAAATGATTTGAAACATATGATTGAGTTTTTCTTTCCTTCTAAAGAATAGAGAGAGGAATGAAAAAAACGCAATTCCTGCAAATGCACCTGCTGTGTTTGTGATTACATCGTTTATATCTGTGATTCCTATTCCAAAAAGAAATTGCAGGATCTCAATTCCAACACTGATTGCAACACTATACAAAACAGCTTTAAAGAATTTACCGTTCAACATCATCATATAAATTCCTAAAGGTACAAAGATAATGAAGTTTTTGATGATATCAGAACGATTGATTCCTGTTTCAATGTGAACCCAAAAAGGAATCAGGTTAATAGTACGATGCACATCCAGATGATGAAAATCATTTAAAGAGGACATTTTAAACAACAAAATCCAAATGACAAGACATAAATAGATGATAAAGAGATAGAATGTATAATTGTACTTTTTCATGAATATATCATATCAGAAGAAACTGATATGATATGAAAGAAAATCTAAAGAATTCCTAAAAACCAAAAAGACAGCCTTTTGGGCTGTCTTGAATCTTTGTATATAAATCGATGAGGGCTATCCATAAGCTTAATACTTTCATTGCTGTGTACCTCATCGAAGGCTCAGTTAATATACC